>DAOTTR010000255.1:0-12326 GCA_034437715.1 Caldilineaceae bacterium | reverse complement strand
GTCAGATCATGTCGCCCGCCAACACAGAGCCATTGGGCCGGATCGTCGGAAAGCAACAGTGTCTGCTCACTCCATTCCGGCGTGATCTCCAACGACTGACCGATCAACACAAAGTTGGGACGCGTATCACCCACATCGGCCTGCACCCACAGCGTTAATTTCGACCCCTGCAAATCTACATTGCCACGTAGGCGCACCGTCATGCGCGCATTGGTGAGATTGCGATCCTTGTTCTGGGCCAGAAAGCGATTCACCCCAACCTCTGCTGCAAATTTCTCGGTGTAGTGCAGCGGATGGGTATACAGGTAGGTCAACAGGTGCAGATAGCCAGCGCCTGGATCACAGTGATTGGGATCGACGCGCCAAGGGCCACGCGTGATCAATACGCCATCCTGCAATTCGGGCAGATTGCTGCCGGTGCCCCAGGCACACCAGCCGCCAGGACCATTGTCAAACGTTTCAAGATACGGTGTGCGATCCACGTTGGTTTCCTTTGCTCCTTGGAATGAGGAATTTTTGCAATTTAGACGGACGGGGGCATATAGAAAATGTTGGGAAGCTGTTCATTTTGTGCGCGGGTCAAGGGCATCGCGCAAGCCATCACCGATGAAATTGATGGCGAGCACCGTGAGCAAGATCATCACACCGGGTGGCATCCAGAACCAGGGGTTTTCTTGCAAGCGACTCAGCGAGCGCGCGGCATTGAGCATGTTGCCCCAACTCGGCGTGGGCGGGAGCACACCAAAGCCGAGGAAACTGAGCGCCGCCTCGGTCAGAATCGCCGCGGCGACACCAAAGGTTGCGGCCACCAGCACCGGTGCGACAGCATTGGGCAAAATATGCAACAGCATGATCCGCCAATCGGCCACGCCAATGCTGCGCGCCGCCTTAATAAAATCACGCTCGCGCACGGATAGAATCTGGGCGCGCAACAGGCGCGCCATACCCGTCCACCCCAAAATACCGATCACCGCCATGACATTGTAGATGCTCGGCCCCAACACCGAGACGACAGCCATGATGATCACCAAACTGGGAATCGTCATAATAATATCGGTCATACGCATGACGACCATATCGACCATGCCGCCATAGTAGCCAGAGATCGTGCCGAGCAGCAGCGCAATAATCAAGGAAATACTCATGGCAACAATGCCGACCGAGAGCGAGACGCGAATTGCATAGACAGTGCGGCTCCACACATCGCGGCCCACCGGATCCGTGCCGAGCCAATAGGTTTCATTCGGCGGCACTAGCGAATCGATCAAGCTGGTTTTCAGTGGATCTTTGGGGGCGACGATGGGCGCGAAAATGCCCATCAAGCTGATAATGCAAATAAAGATCAGGCTGATGATCGCGGGTTTGTGCCGCCGAAAGCGCCGCCAAGTGCGCTGTAGCGGCGTTTCGACCGCGCTGGGCGCAGCCTGGCGTAACTGCAATTGGGCTGGCCCTATCAGGCTGATTTCGCGACGCTGTTCAATCATAGATCACTCCCCACTCATTGCAATACGCGGGTCGGCCAGGGCATACGCCGCATCGGCCAATAAATTGCTAAACAGCACAGTAATGCCAGACAACAAAATCCCGCCCATCATGACGGGGTAGTCACTGTTATTCATGGCTTCGACCATGGTCGAGCCAATGCCGGGAATGCTGAAGATCGTCTCGATGATCACCGCGCCGCCAAAGAGATTGGGAATTTGCAACCCCAAAATGGTGATGATCGGCAGCGCCGCGTTCTTAAAGGCATGGCGCACGTTGATCGCCCTCTTAGAAAGCCCTTTGGCGCGCGCCGTGGTGATATATTCTTCCTGTAGAATCTCTAACATGCTGGAGCGCGTATAGCGTAACAGGCTGGCCGTTCCACCAATCGACAGCGCAATCAGCGGCAGGGCCATGTGGCTCAGGCGATCACTCAGCGAAAAGGGCATACCCGGTGTGAGCAAACCCGAAGTCGGGAACCAGCCCAATTTGAGCGCGCCAATAAAGATCAGAATCAAGGCGAAAAAGAAACTCGGCATGGCGACCCCCGAAAACGAAAGCGCGGTCAGGGTGTAGTCCAGCCAGGAGTAGGGCTTGAGTGCCGAGATAATCCCCAACGCCACCCCCACAACGGTCGTGAAAACCAGCGACAAGCTCATCAAAAGAATCGTATTTTTGATACCATCGATCATCAAGCGGCTCACGGGCTGCGCCTTGACATAGGAATGGCCCAAATTGCCGGTGACCACTTCCTTTAACCAGATCACATAGCGCACCGCAACTGGCTGATCCAGCCCCAACGCTTGTCGCCGCCGCGCAATATCCGCTTGGGTCATCAGGCGCATTTCTGCCGGATCGATCATGGCGGTGACCGGATCGCCGGGTGCCATATTGATAAAGGCGAAATCAATCGCGGTAATGCCTAACAAGAGAATCGGAATTAGAATCAGTCGCCGTAAAATGTATTGTCCCATGCCATATCCCTTACAATAGGCGCGTCATCGCCCGCGTCGCAAATGATACAGGCGATGACGCGTGTCGCGCGGTCAGTCAATTCCGACGAGGATTAGCCGTAGGTCACGTTTGCAACGTGACAATCAGCCCAAAGCCGCAACACCGCCCTAGAAAAGCCTTGCTTGATGACGCTTGTCCGGTTAAAAACCGCATGTGCTGCATTGAACGGGCATGTCACGTTACAAACGTGACCTACAAGCCGTGGTATTTCCGCCGATTGTGTTAAGCGTCCACCCAAACATTCTGCATCCCGCCCCAGTCATTAAAGCCGGTGGCGGCGTAGATGGGCAGGATCTCATGCACACGGTTGTTGATCGCCCAAATATTGGGCGTGGGACAGATCACCAGGAAGAGCGCTTCTTCGGCCAGGATCTCTTGCATCTCGTAGATGACCGCCTGCATCTCTTCCTCGGGCAAGCGCTGGAAGGATTTGTCCATTAATTCTTCATAGCGTTCGCTCTTGAAGCCGGTGTAGTAGGCCTCGGCGCGGCGTGAATCGAAGTAGGAAGCAAACTCGGTGGGGTGACCGATGCCGTAGGAACTCCAATAGAGGTCGAAATTGTAGTCAGGGGCACCGCCATCGGTCAGGTCCGCATTGATCTGGAACTCAGCCTGCACACCCACCTCGGCCCAGTAGCCATTGATCGCGTCCCAGACCGCCGTGTCGGCTGGAATCTTGTCCACCAGCCAGCGGATCTTGGTTTCGCTATCCCAGCCCGCTTCGGCCAACAGTTGCTTGGCCTTTTCGGGATCATAGTCGAAGCGAGGCAGATTGGGGCTATCGCCATATTTGGGCAATTGGATCAGCGTGTCGATCTTCTCGGAAGCGCCGGCATAGATCTTCTGGATAATCGTATCGCGGTCAATCGCGTGGAGCAACGCTTGGCGCACACGCTTATCGGCCAGGTGGGGTTGTGCGCCATTGATCACCGTGCCGACGGCCAAGGTCGCCTGGGGTGTGCGGAAATTGAGGAAATCCAATCCTTGCATACGTGCATACTCGGTGTCGGGAATCCAGCCGATATCGATCTCCTTTTTCTCGATGGCAGCGGCTACAGTCTGGCGATCTTGGTAGGAGCGATAGACCAGGCTGTCGATCTTGGGTTTGCCAAAGTGGTAGTCGGCGTAGGGTTCATAGACAATGTACTGGTCGGCCACATATTCGACGACCTTAAAAGGCCCGATCCCCACATGATTGGCGGTGGTGGCCCACTCGCTCTGCAAAATTTCCTTGGCCTTCTCGCGATTCAAATAGTCGCTCAGGATGTGCTGGGGGGCCATGCAGGTGTAATTGAAGGCACCGAGGATCAGATCTTCGTTGACCGGCTCGATCAGATCAAAACGCACCGTGTGGTCGTCCACCACAACCAACCCTTCAATTTTCTCTGCCTCGTTATCAACCCACGCCTGCACGCCAATGACGTAGGGCGCGAGATAGCGGGTCAAGATGTACCCATCCAAGTCGAGACCAGCAATGTGAAAGGTAAAGTCCACATCCTTGGCTGTGAATGGTGCGCCGTCGTGCCACTTTAGATCTTTGCGCAAGACAAAAGTGAGGCTCGTGCCATCCTCAGCAAAGGCCCAGCTCTCGGCCAAGTCTGGATAAAATTCCTTGGTGGGCTCGCGCATCTGGACAAGTTTGCCTTGCAGCATCAGGCGATTGTAGATCGTCTCACCACCGGCATAGCTGCGCAGATGCATAAAATGGCTGAAGCTGGTCTTCTGTGCATAACCAATATTCAGCGTGCCACCGGTGGTTGGTTGGGCGGCGGCGCCTGCTACTGCTGTCGATTGGGCAACCGGCGCTGCGCCCGGCGCGGCTGGCGCACAGGCGGCCAACAAACCTGTCCCCGCGCCCAGGGCCGTTAGCTGTATAAAGCGACGACGAGTCAATTGCTTTGCCATGAGTAAATTTCTCCTTGGTATAAAATCTTTGTTATAAAAAGATTGACGGCTAGCGAGAAGGAAAATTCTGACAAACCAGCGGCAGATGTTACGCAACATTTTCGGGCCATGTCTTCGGTGGGATACCACCTGTAGCGTAATCTAGCACTGGCTTTCTGTCAACCCATCGAAATCAACTGATAATGTCGATGGGCAAGAGAAAGATCCGATTGTGCTCGCCCGAATCCGCTGGCGTGGGCTCCCAGCCAAACGGCACGCGATCATAGGCCAGCAGCAGGCGATTGGGCGCAATTTCTACCAATTCGGTATAGGCAGTAGTCTGGGTTGGTCCCATCTGATAGGTGGTGTCGGGTGCCCATTGGTTATGATGGGCCAATACATCGATGGATTGCCAGTTCTCACCGTGTTCGTCAGCCAGCCAAAGCACAACGCCGGGCCGTCCAGTGGAGAGGGCAACTCTGCCGTTAGCCAAGCGCTTCATGCTCGGCTCGACACTGACGGGCGGAATTACATCCACCGGCGACCAAGTGCGCCCCCCATCACGGCTGTAACTGCGCCGCAGGTTGAAGGCTGCCCCGCCGCCCATGCGGATCACACACATGAGCTCGCCATTGACCAGTTGCACCATTGCGGGTTCACCTGGTCCGTGGCCGCGCGGTTCGGCCGCCGGCACGGCTTCTGGCCCAGCGACGGTAGCCAGATAGCGCCACGTATACCCGTCATCTTCCGAGGTCGCGACGAGCACCGAATAGAAGGCGTCATCGCCTTTGGCTCCGTAGAGCGTGGCGATCCAGCGCCCGTCTACTTTGACAGCGTCGCCATCAAAACAGATATTACTGCGATAATAGTTGGCACGATAGGGATTGGGCAGAATCTTTACGGGGAAAGGCCAATCGACCAAGCGCACCCCTTGCGGCACAAAGATCACCCGCCGTCCCCCCTCCTCGAAACGGATCGCCGCGCCATGAAAATTGTGCTGGTCGTCTGGCGTAGCGGGAAACAAGTAGGCCGGTAGCGCCAGCAACGCGCCCTGCGCCTGGGGAATGTAGATCATCGGCTGATGTTCGGGCAGAATATCATAGCGCTGGCTCCAGCTTTGGCCGTTATCGCTGGAAAACATGACACCCGAAATATCAATTGTATTTTCATTGGTATCGGGGGTTAAGGAATAGGTGAGCAATAGCTCGCCGGTGGGAAAGCGCGCCAACCCCGGAAACCAGCCGAAGTTCACACTTTCCACCACCGACAACGGCTCACCCAGGTACACCTGCAACCCAGCAAGTTGAATGGTCGTCATGATCGATCCCTCTGTTTGAAAGGCGCGCTCACGCAACAGCGCGCCGGTTTACACCAAAGCGTGTAGGATAAACCAGCATCACCGCGGGGTACAGCGGTTCAGTTTATAGATAAAACCCTTAAAAGTCATACATCCCGCGTGTATTTATTACCGGGCTTATTTGGCTGACTTTTAAATGGTTTGTCCACTAGGATTAAAGGTTCACGCGCCCACGACAAACTTATTTCATTGTCGTGCGCGGATCGAGGGCATCGCGCAAGCCATCACCGGCAAAATTGATGGCCATCACCGTCAGTAGGACTGCGATCCCCGGCGGCATCCAGATCCACCAGTTGCGCTCTAGGACAGTGATCGAGTTCGCTGCGTTCAGCATCGAGCCCCACGAAGGCGTCGGCGGCAGAACGCCCAACCCCAGGTAGGAAAGGCCCGCTTCGGTGAGAATTGCACCGGCAATGCCAAAGGTGGCGGCGACCAGCAAGGGGGCAATCGCATTGGGCAAAATATGTGTCCACATAATGCGCCGGTCGGGCACGCCCACGGCCAGCGCCGCCAGGACAAAATCGCGCTCGCGCACCGAGAGAATCTGCCCGCGCAGCAAACGCGTCGTGCCCGTCCACCCCAAAATACCCAGTACGATCATCACGTTAAAAATGCTTGGTCCCAATACCGAAACCACGGCGATGATTAAAATCAAGCCGGGAAAGACCATCATCACATCGGTGAAGCGCATGATCGCCATGTCGACAATGCCGCCATAATAGCCGGCCAGCGTGCCCAGCACCAGCGTAATCGCCAACGAGATCGAGACCGAGACCAACCCCACGGCCAGCGAGACGCGCGAACCATAGATCAGGCGCGCCAAGATATCGCGGCCGGCAATATCGGTGCCCAGGAGATGCTCGGCAGTGGGGGCGGCCATCGACCGGCGCGGGTCCATTTTGAGCGGATCATGGTTCACCACCAAGGGCGCGGTCACTGCCACCAGGATCATCACACCCAAAAAGACAATACCGATCATGGCCAGCCGATGACGGCGAAAACGCCGCCAGGCGCGCTGCCCAAGCGACTCGCCACCAGGATTACCGCGCAAGGTGGCCGAGGATCGCAGTGATAAGAGAGATTGTTCCGCCATCGCTTCTCCACGCCTATTCATAGCGAATACGCGGGTCGGCTACCGAATAGGCCAGATCCGCGACTAAATTGCTCAATAATACAACGACGGCGGTAATCAACACGCCGCCCATCAACAAGGGATAATCGAGGGCCTTGGTCGCTTGCACCATGGTCAGTCCGATGCCTGGATAGTTGAAAACTGTTTCGATTAGCACCGAGCCCCCCACCAATGCCGGAATGCGCAGGGCGAGAATCGTGATCACAGGCAACAAGGCGTTGCGAAACGCGTGGCCGATGATCACACGCCGTTCATTCAGCCCTTTGGCGCGCGCGGTCGTCACATATTCCTGATTCAGCACTTCCAACATGCTCGAGCGCGTATAGCGCATCAGCCCGGCCAGAGTCTCATAGGAGAGCGCCATTACGGGCAAGATCATATGTTCCAATCGATCCAGCAGCGACGTATCCCCCGGCGAACTGATGCCGCCGGTGGGCAGCAAGCCCAGTTTGAGCGCCAGCACATAGATGAGCAGCAACCCTAGAAAGAAACCCGGCATGGCCGCACCGCTAAAAGCAAACGCGGTCAATGCATAGTCGAGCCGCGAGTAGGGCCGCAACGCCGAAAGCATGCCGAGTAAGATACCCCCCACGGTTGAGATCAACAGCGCCACACCGACCAAAACAATCGTGTTGCCGATCCCCCTGGCGATCAACTGGCTGACTGGCAGCCGAAACAGAAGCGAGTTACCCAGGTTGCCGCGCACGGCCTGGCCCAGCCACAGCACATAACGCACCGGGGCCGGCTGATTGAGACCCAATGCCTCGCGCCGCGCATCCAGATCTTCCCGGCTCATACTGCGAAATTCCTCTGGTGTCAACATGGCCGATACAGGGTCGCCAGGGGCTAGCGCATAGATGCCATAGTTGATAATCGTGATACCGAAGATCAACGGGATCATCCACAAAAGGCGGCTCAGAATATAACGTGACATGCCTATTCCTCAGCGTGATCTAATTTCAACCTACATAGTGTGCTGCGTGTAGGGGTCACGCAGCACACTGAATGTTAACCTTCTACTGTAATATTTTCCCACTGCCAATCGTTGCGTGTCCACAACGCGTAGATCGGGCTGAGTCCACCCTTCACCTTTTTGTTGACCACCCAGATGCCGGGTGAACGCGCAATGGGGAGAATACAGGCCGTCTCGGAGCCGATCTCCTGCAGGCGGTAGACACCCTGTTTGATCTCTTCCGTATCTTCCGACAGGTTGATTTGGTTGATGATCTCCGCGGCTTCGGGAATATCGAGGTAGGGGAATTTATTGGGCACATTCAAGTAGGCCTTGACACCATCACTGGGATCGGCACCCCACACCTGACCACTATAGAGAATATCTGTACCTTCGGGCTCCAGCTGGATGTTGCCATATTCGGCACCGACCACCTGATATTCGACATTAATGCCCACTTCTTTCCAGTAGCCCAACACCAGCGAGTAGAGCGCTTCGTTATTCGGATCAATCGATTCGACCATAAAACGCAGCGTGCGGCTGCCATCCCAACCCGCTTCTTCGAGCAGTGCCTTGGCTTTCTCGGGATCATAACTATATTGCGGCACATCTGGCCCAACTCCGAAACCGCCATATTCAAAGATCGCGCCGGGGACAGAGGTTGTCCCATAGTAGAAGGTGTCGACAATCGCCTGACAATCAACGGCCCACCACATGGCCTGGCGCACTTTCTCTTCGATCGTGTTTGCATTAAAGAAAAATGCGGTGTTGGCCAGACCATCGTTGAGCAGAATATCCACATGGTCCATCTCTTGGAAACGTGCATATTCACTGGCCGGAATCGTGCCGACGTGACATTCGCCACTTTCTAACGCCGCGGCTTGGGCCTGACCATCGGTATAAGCATTGTAGATGAGTTTGTCGAGCTGAATCTCGCCGCGGTAGTAATTTTCATTGCGTTCGAACTCAACAAATTGATCCGGTACATAGTTGACGACCTTGAAGGGTCCCGTGCCAATCCCTGTCTCTAGTGCCCACTCGGTTTTACACAATCCTTCCTCGGGCAGCAACTCATCCAGCGACTTTTCGTCGAGCAGATGTTTGGGGTTGACTGTGTAGGTGGCAATCGCGCTGAGGAAAGGCTGGCGATAGGCTTCGGTCAGCTCAAAGACCACCGTAAAATTATCGGGCGCAGTGATGCCAGAGATTTCCTCGACCGTACCCTCGCGATACTCTTTAAAGCCAACGATCATCGTGGACAGCGTATCGGGCGAAGTCCAGAGCGAATCGGGATGGCCGATGATCAGGAATGAAAAGAGCACATCTTCCGCCGTGAAATCTGCATCGTCATGCCACTTAACATTTTTGCGCAAGTTAAAGGTGCAAGTATTACCATCAAAGGTCCAACTTTCGGCCAGATCGGGCAGGAAGTCGCTAAAATCGCTATTCCACTGGATCAAGCCACTGTAGGCCAGACGGCGCTGATAGAGATCCTGGCTGCCAGCATAGAACCACGGCGCACATAAGTTGCCGTAGGTGGTCTTTTGAGCATAACCGAAGACAAGCGTACCACCACCCGTCGTGGAAGCCGCAGCGCCAGCTTCTGCCGCCGTTGTGCTTGCTGGTGCCGTTCCCGGTGTTCCAGCCGGTGCACAAGCCGCCAGGGCGGCTGCGCTTGCGCCCATTGCCGTAAATTGTAAAAAGTCACGACGCGTCAATTGTCTTGCCATAAAACCCTTTTCCTTTCAACGAAACATAGATCAATGAAACATAGATCGAAGGATAACAGGAAACTCCAACGAGCCCGGCACGAGTAGTTCGCTCAGCCGGGCCGCTAAAACACAATGGCCTATCTCAATAACCCATCAACCATACCGCAGTCGCCATTCATAGGCAACGGTACTTCAGCCCAAAAGGTTGTCCTGTGCACTATTAACTTTGCACATTGTCCTGTGCATTATCAACTTTGCACAGATGGGCCTAGCCAACCTGTATAAAACTTACTTCTGCGTGAAATCGCGTACAAAACAGGACTTGTCAGCCAGTGATCGTCGATTACTATGTCGATTACCGTATCGAGACTCGGAGGCAAAAAGAGGTACCATCTTTGCTGCTTGCTATTATACGCAGGAAAGGCAGATGGCGTCAACTGGCCAAAATCTGGTACTCATATCCTACCACCAACCAGGATAGACCGTCTTCTACGGTTGGGCAGGAATGCGGCGGATGGCACGCGTATAGTACAATCAGGCCACCGTTTAGTGAGAAGCGTGCGATGCTTTCCGCTAGACCAAGACGTTCGCTAACTTTCTCATCATCGGTCGACAAGGTTGCATTTATGACAAAATTTTGGACGCGCGTACCCGCGCTGAGTTTTGGGCAACTGCCAATTTATCTGGCGAGCCTCAGCCATTTTACGCTGGAACTCTGTCACAGTTTTATGCCCGTGCTCTATCCTCTGCTCACTGTAAAAATGGGCTTGAGCTTTACCCAAATTGGCATCTTGGCCCTGGCGAATAATCTGGTGACCTCGACCTTTCAGCCGTTCTTGGGCTTTCTACCCGAACGCTTTGGGGCCGAACGCGTAGTGGCCCTGAGTATTTTGTGGTTGGGCGGGTTGATGGGGCTCGTGGGCTTTGCACCCAACTTTTGGACACTGACCCTGCTGGTGGCCCTGGCTAGTTTGGGTTCGGCAGCCTACCATCCGGCGGGGGTTGTCAATATTACACGGCAGCGCACGATGCAACGCGGCACCGCCGTGTCGATCTTTTCGGTGGGGGGGTCGCTCGGCGCGGCGCTGAGTCCGGCCTGGATCCTGCTCTGGTTGGGCAGCCTGGGCACCTATAGCGCGCTGATGGTGATTCCGGTTGCCATACTCGTGAGCGCGCTTTTCTATCAGCAAGCACGCCGGCCCGCGCCTCAAACCAACCCGCGCCACCATACGCAGCACGCGCCCGTGCATAAAGGCTATCTTTTGGGCTTGATTCTGATTATCCTCGGCACCATGGCCCGTTCCTGGTTTCAGGTGGCGCTGGTTACCTATCTGCCAGCGTGGGTGCAAAGCAATGGCGGTTCCCTAGAACAAGGGGGGCAGCTTCTATCGGTCTTTCTCTTTGCCACGGGTGCGGGCAGTCTGCTGGGCGGCATCGTGGCCGATCGGGTGGGCGTCTGGCCAGTGGCGATGATTACCAATCTGCTGATCGCGCCAGCCTATTGGCTCTGGCTGGATGGCACGCCAGGATTGCAGATCATCGCCTTAGGCGTGGTTGGGGTGGCCCTCGGCACGAACTACGCCACCGTTATTCTCCTGGCCCACGACGCCTGGCCGCAAGGCATTGCGCTGGCCTCTGGCTTGGTTATGGGGTTGGGATGGGTACCCGCCGGACTAGGCGCTTCCTTCACTGGCTACCTGGCCGACCAGCGTTCACTCAGTGCTGCTATGACTGTCCTCGTCATCCCGCCCATGGTGGCGGCGCTCTGTGTCTTGCTCTACTGGGTAGGGCTGAAGCTGAGAAGATCCACTTACCTTGACAAACCAAATCAAATTCACTGACAAAACAGAATGCTAGCCAGCGCGCGTTAACCGCGCGCCGGTGCAATTTGGGCAGGCCGTGTGGAGCGGAGAGCTCAGCATGGAACCGCGCCAAACACCCGCGGGGGTGTTAGCCTGCGGGGATAGGCAAGCCTTTTACCTTGCCTATCCCCGCACCCAATTAGGTCACAATCTTATACGAGCGCTCCACGATCAACTCGTGGTCCGAGGCGCGTGCGGCACGCAGCGCGTAGTCGGTGACGGGCAGATAATAGTGCGTTTCGGCATTCATGGCGATAAAGCCCTCGGCATAGGCGACCCCGCCGGCCAGGCCAAACGCGCCGTCGCTGGTTTCGATGCGTTTGCGCGCATAGAGTCCGCCGTAGCCCTGGCTCACCATACAGTCCAGCGAGGCCAGTTTCTGCTCGATCACATCGGTGATATCAATAAAAATGTCGTTGTAGAAGCCGCCGCTGGCATTCCACATGTTGCGGGGGACAGAGGCCGCACCCGTACCAAAGAAGTAGATCTGGGCCACTTTGTGCGGTGGGTTGCGATCGCCCGGATCGACACCAGCCGCCAACGCGCAGGCCGCCAGCACGATCTGACCAGCCACCGCGTGTGGATTGACCATGCCACCATCCTCTTTGGGATGATGGGTGAGGATAATATCAGGCCGTTTCTCGCGCAACAAGGTTGCCAAACGGCGCACCAATTCCTCGGTGACGAGCAAAACCGCATCGTCAGCACCAAAGAAGGTGACATCCTCGACGCCCAACAGCGCACAGGCACGCCGGGTTTCTTCGGCCTTTACATCAGAGCGTTCGACCATCAGCGCTTGCAATTCGCGCGCATCGGGAACCTCTTCCCGGTGAAACATGGAATCGCTGATCACCGCGTCGTGGATACGCGCGCCGTGGGTCAACACGACACAGCCCACATAGTCGCCCCGCTTAACATGATGCGCCATGGC
>DAOTTR010000254.1:0-9118 GCA_034437715.1 Caldilineaceae bacterium | reverse complement strand
AACAGCAACCAAGCATTACAAAAAGTATTACAGCGTGTGTTACTAACTGAGTTCAATTTGAGAATCGGCGTTTGATGCAGTCATGAGTGGCGTGCCGGGGACTGACCAGGAAAAATGCTCGGTGCCGCTCTATAGTTGGTCAGTCCCCGGCACGCTATCGCGGAACGCCGCTTTTCATGCTGATTGGAGTATAACGGGGAAGCATGTAGCCCCATCGCACATGGGCCAAACGTGGCGCATACAAAGGCAACACGTTGCTATCGATTGGTGTGAATTATGCGGCGATACAAAGAATGTTCACTTACGGTATAATGAAGTAGCGTTGCAGAGAAAGGTGGAGTAGAATAGGGAAAGCAATATCGATCAAGTCTTGGAAAACAATGAGCATTAAATTCGAGGATAAGCTAGCTTTGTTTCTCTCTATTGCACAGTAGATTGAAATTAAATTTCATAAGTTAGGGTCTGTCCAGAAATAAAATAGTGAATTTACGTGATGTTACCCAAGTAAATCTGTCTAAAATCATCCATGTTATTCTTGGACAGACACTTAGTACATATACGAATTAAATGCTTTTGGTTATAATAAGCTAGGTTGTTACTGCTCATACGGCAACGACGGTTGCTGGCCGCTGAATTAACAGTTGAACTAACAAAACTCACAGCAATACAACAGTAAGACAATCAGGAGAGAAATCACTATGAAGAAAATGATGACACTGATCGCTTTGGTATTGGTTGCCGTGTTCGCCCTTGCCGCTTGTGGTGGCAGCGAAACCCCAACCCCCGCACCGGACCCAACAGAAGCGCCTACGGTAGCCCCGACAGAAGCCCCCACCGAAGTTCCTACCGTCGAAGCTTCAACTGAAATGACCGAGACCATGGAAATGACCGAGACCATGGAAATGACCGGCACCGAAGAGATGACTGGTACGGAAGAGATGACTGGCACCGAAGAGATGACTGGCACCGAAGAAATGACTGGCACCGAAGAAATGACCGAGACCATGGAAATGACCGGCACCGAAGAAATGACCGGCACCGAAGAAATGACTGCCACGGAAACAGTGACAAACTAAGGTTTGTTTAAGCCGTTTCCGTTGGAAGCTCTGGTCAGGTTTTCTGCAGATGACCCAGCGGTAGTTCAATGAGCGTAACAAGCAAGAGGGCAAACGTCACGCGTTTGCCCTCTTGTTGTTTTTACAGCTACGGCCTAAATCGCAAAACGCTGCGATTACCGCTTTTGCGCCATCATGCTACCGATCGCCTATAGGGCATTGACCGCCGAAGGCAGCGCTGGAAACAAAATGTTGATCAACTGTGCTGCTTCGTTCTTTGCATCTACATCCGGATAGATGGCGCGCAATTCTGTCAGGCTGCGATAGCCCACCAAGAGTTGCACAAAGACCAGGGGTGGGCAGCCCACATTCGCATGATCGCCATAGGTGGGCGGACGCCAATTTTCGACAGTGATGATTTTGCCACCCTCCACGACCAGGCGCAGTCCGCCCCGATAAAAGTCAACCTTCAGTTCGCCATCATAGGCCGCCAACGGTGAATTCGCCAGCCGCTCTTCCAGCACCGGCATAATACGTTGGATGAAGGCGGGTATATCGGGAATGCGAATATACCAGGCATAGGGTGTCTCGACGTGTGGTGCCAAGTTTTGCCCTAGCACAGCATAGACTGGATGAGCGCGCCCAAAGTTGAAGACAATTTCCGACAATGGCGGTGTATCTGGTTTAACGATGGGCAGATTCACCCCATACTCACGCAAAAGCCGGAGCAATACGGGCATCGCTGCGGGTAAGCTGATTTGCGGATAAAGCGCCAAATCACCCACATACAGGCCACGTCCACCGCGGCGCGCGCCCAGTACCATATAGCCACAAACCTTGCCAGTGCCATCAATAATCATCTGCGCATATAAACTCATGCCCAAGGTCGCAATGTCGCCGTTCTGGTTGGCGGGCTCGTCCCAATAGCCGATCAGATAACGCCAGTACGCCTCGGATACCTCGTGCCAGACCAGGCTAGATTTGCGGCCTTGATTATAGAGCGCTATCAGGTGGGGAATATCATCCATGGTCGCGCGGCGTAAGGCATAGGGTTCAGGTTCTTCGCCCTTTTTGTCGGGAATTAGCGACAGATAGGTTGTGCGCGAGCCACCCAGATCAAGCGCATATTCGTAACCAAATTGGCGATAGAAATAGGGAATGCCCGTGATCGCTTGCAGCAGATGTCCCTCCGCTGCGCTGTGGTCATGCAGCAACTTGAAGACTTTGCGTACCAACCCACGGTTGCGATAGGTGGGGTCCGATGCCACAAATTCGGGCCGGCCTACCGCCAAGGGGATGCCAGCATAGCTCCACTGATGCCGCCATAGACATGTGCAGGCAATGACGGGGCACTCTGGTTTGCTCGTATCTTCAACAATGCCCCACGCGGTTGCGCCGCGAAAGGGATAGTCGGGCCGCACCGAAAGGCGCGCCTGATCCGCCATGCGCACATTCAATGGCGCATCCGCACTGTCGCGGAATGCCGTGCCCAGCAGGGTGCCAATTTTTTCAATATCAGCAGGGGTAGACCAACGCAGGATCAAGCCGTCGCCCAAGTCGTGGATTTCTGTTGTTGGTTGTGGGATAGTCATTGTTTGATTGCTCCTTAAAAATAGGTTGATTGATATAACTCATGTTATGCAGGAGTAATGACAAGCTGCATAGGGGCATGAGGTGGGCGGCGGATCAATCTTTGGTAAGACTCGTGACTTGATTCGCCGCCAGCCGCGTGCCCGTCCTTGCCCAATGATCTAGATCAAGACGGGCATGAGGGGGTGGCGGATAAAACTTACGTTTTTCCCGTAATTTTCTTCGCCACCCCCTCATGCCCCTACCTTGCGTAACATGATTGATATAAAATGAAGCTCAATAGAAGTTATGTAGCTGAATAGATATGCAGGAGACCTTTAGGGTCTCGTAGACCCTAAAGGTCTGACCAAGTGCGTAGCTTCTATCCAAGCTACACCTTGCCGCGTTGACGGCTGGCTTCAAAGAGCATCGCTGTCGCGGCCCCAGCCAGGTTGAGCGACGAGGCCACCCCTTGCATGTGAATGTAGGCCAGGGTGTCACATTGCTCTTTGAGCCAACTGCTCAACCCCAGCGTTTCATTGCCCAGGCAGAGTAACGTAGGGCGCGTAAAATCACAGGCAGTGAGCGGCAGATCGCCCTTAACACTTGTGCCGATCACTTGCAGATCGGGTACGCTTGCCTTGGTCTCGGCAAACCAAGCGGCCAACGTCTCGTGGCTCGATAGCCGCGCCAGTGACACATTGAAAAACGCCCCGGCTGTCGCCCGAATTGTGATGGGATCGAAGGGATCAACCCCATGCCCAGTCAGCAGTAGATGATCGACCCCGAACGCATCGCACGCGCGCATGATGCTGCCCAAGTTGCCGGGGTTGCTCGGGCGATCCAGCAGCAGCACCAACGGTTTATGGGCGGCTTTGACGGTCAACCCGACTGCAATGTCATCGATCACCGGCATGTTGACAATCGCCATGAGCTCCGACACAGCTTCTTTGTCGCTCAATTCGGCCATCAGTTCGGGTGCCAGTTCCAGGTGATAGGGACACTCGATCGCGGTGAGCACCTCCTGCGCCCAACCGGACAAGGGTTGGGCCTGCGTATAGAGCAGCGCTTCGACCTGCCAGCGGCGGTTGTGACGCAACCCATTGATTGCGCGCACGCCCTCCACCAGAAACTGGCGATGTTGCCAGCGCCGCTTGCGATTGCGTTGGATCACCTCGGCGCGCTGAAACCATTGATTCTTGGTCGTTACCGGAATGGTTTGGGTTGGCATAAAGCGCTTTCTTGTTTACTGACCTACGTGTTTTGGGCAAACCACTCACGCGCCAACAGGGCATAGAAATATTCGTCCCACCACTGGTCTACACCCTCTACACTCCCTCGATAGATGCACTGTTGAAAATGGCCTTCGCGGCGCATCCCGATCTTTTCCATGACGCGATAGGAGGCAATGTTCTCTGGTTGGCAGGTGGCGATTATGCGGTGTAGCGCCAATGTTGCAAAGCCATAGCGCAACAGCGCCGCGGCCGTCTCGGTGCTATAGCCTTGGCGCTGATAGGTGGGATGCAAAACCCAGCCGATCTCATAGGTGCGCGGGGCAAACCACGGGTGAAAGACCATGTGGCCGATCAATGTGTTGTCTGTGCGCAACACGAGCGCATAGGCCGTGGTTTCTGCGGCAATTTGATTCTGCTGCACAAATTCCTGGGTTTGCGCCACGCTCAGAACGCCTTCTCCCATATAGGCCATGACGCTTGGATCGGTGCTATACGCGCACACTTGCGCCAAGTCATCATCGCGGAATGGGCGAATGTGTAGGCGTTGGGTTGCGATGGGTTGGATCAACATTGCTAATCTGGCTCCTGCGCGTCCTCTTTAGGGCGCACCATATGAATATCCAGTGGATGTAAGTCGAATAGAAAAGGATCAGGTTCGGCGGTGAGGCGAAAGCCGTGGCGCATATAAAAGTTGACGGCTGGGATCGATGGCTTGGCCGAGACATAGATCGCTTGCTCGCCATCGGCAGTGAGCAGGCGGAACACCGCTTGCACAAGTTGGCTGGCAACACCCCGTTTGCGATGTGTGCGACTGATGTAGAGCGAAGTCAGTTGGCCCATGGTGGCGGTCAGCTTGTGGCGCAGCCCGGCTACGCCCACGATCTGCGCGCCATCATACGCGCCCAGCAGCAGATCGGTCTTTAACGTTTTATCCCACCCTGCCAGGATCTCCTGCCACCGGGGCACATCCCACCGCGGACGTTGCCATGCGTGTTCGATGATTTGTAATTGACCGTCGATCACGCGATACACGCGCGAATCTTCTTCACCGACATCGATCGCCGGAATCGCCGTGCGATCAGCGGCTTGTAACTGGCGGATTGTAATCATGGGTTGCTCCTCCTCGTACCTTGGCGCTTGCATGGCTTTGATAAAAATTTCAGAAATCCGTGCTACTCATCCGTTCAATTCGCTCTCTGAATCCGCTGACAGACTGCCTTCCCACAGCCGACGCATCTCTTCGCTGCGCGCCAGCAACTCATCCAACGTGCCCACATCCTCCACGCGGCCTGCTTTGAGCAGAATAATCTGATCGGCCCGGCGCAGGGCTGGCCGCCGATGGGAGACCACCAAGCAAGTGGGCCGCTGCCGCTGCCCCTGGGCTGTCAACGTAAAGAGGCGATCCCATAGCGCTTGCTCGGTGTTGACATCCAATGCACTCGACAGATCATCGACCACGATCAAGGCTGGTTGGCGGACAAACATACGCGCCGCGGCTGTGCGTTGCGCTTGGCCGCCAGAGAGCCGTACCCCTTTGGGGCCAATTACCGTCGCCAGCCCATCGGGCATGGCCGCCAGATCATCCTCTAGCACTGCTTGTTGGACGGCGCGTTCCAGGTCGCCATCCGCTGTTGCCAGACCAAGCAACAAGTTTCTTGCAGCGGCGCGCTCATCAGTTGCGGCGCTTGCGATGTATAGGCGCTGTGCGGCGGCACGAAGAAATCTGCCGCTTCTGTCACACATTGATCATTCCAACGAATTTCACCCGCTTGTTTGGGCAACAGGCCGAGCAGCGTACGCAACAGTGTTGTCTTGCCCGCACCAATCCGCCCTGTGATCACCGTGAAACTCTCCTGTTCCACGCGAAAGCTAACGTTGTCAATGCCATAAATGGCGTTGTCCGCCACATCATCCGCCATTTTCGACTTGTTCTCTGTACGTGCATAGCGATAGGTAAGTCCACTTATCTCTAAGGTGCGCAACGGGGCATACGCCATCTTATTGTGCTGTGCCGCCGCTGGTTCCTGGGCAAGAAATAGTGGCTGATGCGCCACCAAGTCGGTGACGAGTGCGCCTTGTAATAACGCTACCATGCGGCGCAGCGAAACACCCGCTTGTTGATAGTGGGCCAGAAAGTTGCCAAAGCCGCGCATAAATTCGGTGAGCATGCCCAAGTTATAGACGAAGAAGGCGAAGTCACCCACGCTGAAACGGTTGTCGCGCATCACACCCGCCGATAGCAGCAGGATCAACCCTGTGCCCAGCACGCCGATATTGCCATAGATCGAGTCGAGCACACGCTCAAAAACCCGATCGCGCACCATCATGCGCTGGCGTTCATCGTTGAGCTTGCGGAAATGATCCAGTACAGGTTGTTCTGCCGTGGCAACCTGAATTGCCTGGGCGGCCCCAAAGATTTCGCCCAGCGCACCCGTGACGCGCTCAGTGGCCGTGCGGCTGGCTGCGCGATAGCGTTCGATGCGGTGCGAAGCGGCGCGTGCGGTCAACACAATCACGGCCAGGGGCAGCAGGGTGAACAGCGCAATGCGCGCATTGATGCTGATCATGGCCGCAATGGCGGTGACAGCAAAGACCAGGATCGACAGTTGATCGACCGACCAACTGATGGCGTCTTCCACCGCTTCGGCATCATCGCGGAAGGTGTTGGTCACCTCGCCACTGCCCCCGACAGGGCATTGGTGCCTGGCCGTTTAAGCAATCCACTCAACAAATTGTGGCGCAGTAACGCGCTCATGCTAAAGCGGTGGCGGATGTCGACCAGACCACCACAGAAAATGGCCATAACATAGAAGATGGCCGCCACACCCACCAACGCCACAATCGTCCACACGTTCAAGCCAAAGGGGGCCGCACCAGAGAGCGCGTCAAAGAACGCCTTGGCCAGCAGCCCCGGCAGCAATTCAGACAAAGAAATTGTTATCCAGGCGACAATATTCAACAGATAGAGCCCAGGTCGATAGCGAATCAAGCGCCAGAGAAAGGGCGCAACGGTTACTTTTTGCGCAGACGTTGTCATTGTTTGGTCCTTCCCGAATGATCCCCGAATGATCAGGGTGCGTACCACAAAATAGGAGGCACCCGCAGCATCATGCCAACACTTCTTCCATACCGGTGCGCAACAGCGCGTAAAAGCGCGATTGTGGATTAGCGGCCAGCACAATGCGGTCGCCATGCTCGACAACACGCCCATTTTCCAGAATCAGAATCTCGTCGGCGCGCTGCACGGTTCCCAGACGATGGGCGATGAGAATCGCTGTGCGTTGGGAATGGGCCGGACGCAGCAACTTGTCTACGGCGCGCTCCAGCAGTTGCTCGGTGGCGGGATCGAGGCGCGACGAGGCTTCATCGAGAATCACTAGCCCGGGATCGGTCAGAAAGATGCGCGCAAAGGCCAGCAACTGTGCTTGCCCGGCAGATAGCCCTGCGCTGCCCGTGGTCAACACGGTTGCCAGTCCCTGGGGCAAGGCGCGCACCCAACCGCCCAACCCTAAATCTTCCAATACGGCGTTGATCTGGGCATCGGGAATGGTTGGATTGAAGAAGGTCAGGTTGTCGCGCACGCTGGCTTGGAAGAGTTGCACATCCTGCGTCACCATACCGACGCGCCGCCGGTAGATTTCTAGCGGCAGTGTGGCCGGATCGACCCCGCCGACGCGCAACGCACCCCCGGTTGGATCATAGAGACGCAGCAGCAGCCTAGCCAAGGTCGTCTTGCCACTGCCGGTGCGCCCAAGCAGCCCTAGCACGCGACCGGGCGCAAGTGATAGGGTAATTTCTTGCAGCACGCGCTCATCGGGTTCATCGGCATAGCTAAAGTTGACCCCATCCAACGCCACCGCCAGCGGACCCGCAGGCAGTTGTTCACCTGTCGGTTGTGCGCCGGTGGTGGGTGCTAGGCGCGACTGTGTTTGCAACAACGCGTCAATGCGCTTGATGCTGGCCTCAGCCTGTTGCAACTCGGTCAGTTGAAAGCGCAGTTGGGCAATCGGATCGCGCAACAGTTCGGTATAGTGATAGATCAGGTAGACTGTGCCCAACGTCATCGCACCGACCTGCCAGAGGTAGGCACCCATGCCAAAGGCGATCATAGTGCCGACGATATTGCTGCTCAACACATCCTCAAACGAGGCACTGGGGTCGGGCACGGCAGCAATATGCAACACGGCATCCATACCGGCCATCGCGGCGGCCATCGCCTCCGCATCGGCCAGATCGGCGATCACGAAATGGTCATCTGGCAACCGCGTGACGCGGTCGGCATCGGCGCGGGCAGAACTCATGATTCGCCGTCCGCTGCCGTAGACATCGTACTTTTCTGGCTGGGCAGCCAGGTGTTGGTAGGCTAGGTTGCCGATCAGGCCATAAACGCCGGTGATATGAACTTTAAGTGGAGTCGCGCTGGACATGATGTTTCCTTTCAGTCTTGGTTGCAAGAGTAAGCGTCCTTGAGTCAAGGACGTTGGTGACGATTGGAAGTGTAGCTGGGCGATGGAACTTGCGCAAGTGGGGAGGACGGAAATGTGCGCGAAGAAAAAAGTGCGTGGGGTGGCATTGTAGCAAGTCGTTTATTAATGGTATAATCCGGTTGAAACGAAGTTCGGCGCGTGATCTGCGTAGGGTCTCACAACGATGCCAACTGTCCAAATTCAGCTTCTCGGCAACTTCCAACTCACCTTCGACGATCAACTGGTGACAGGTCTCAACGATGTGCAACGGCAAGTCGTGCTTGCCTATTTAGTGCTGCACCACGACGTGCTGATCCATCGTCGCGACTTGGTGCAGCGCTTGTGGTCTACTTTACCACTCACCGCATCCCTAGCCGTACTCGACCATGCGATTGAGGATATTCTGCGCGTATGGCCCGACGCGCGCCGCTTTCTGACGTTGACGCCAGATACCATACAGTGGCCCTCCGACCCATCCTATGGCTTGGACGTGGCCGATTTTAAAGCGGCGTGGGCCAGTGCCCAAGCGGCTGGGCAAGCAGTTGATGCAGAGGCAGTTGAACAGCAACTCATACGGGCAGCGAAGCACTACCGCGGTGCGCTGCTGCCCACTTGCGCTGAAGAGTGGATCAGCCAAGAACGCAGTCGCTTGCATGCCCTGTATATAGATACGTTGACGCGTCTTGTGCCGATCCTGGAGCAAAAGCGCAACTACGCGCAGGCTGTCGAATTCGCGCGCGTGCTGCGCCAGCACAGCTTACGCTACGAACCCCTCCATCGCCGCCTGGCCCAT
>DAOTTR010000253.1:0-23044 GCA_034437715.1 Caldilineaceae bacterium | reverse complement strand
CGCTCAAGTTGCTCTCCAGCAGTGCTCTATCCTCCATCCAAGTACTATAGATTCTATCATATTTTCCCTTCCACCTTATTTTTGTCACTTTGTGGTCTTGACATTGGGGGGCAGTATAGCTTGCTCGTTCCACGCTCCCGCGTGGAATGGCTGATTAGGCGCGCTGCGCCTCGGACACAGCGCATGGGAACCCGCAAGCCTTAGCTACGTTTCAACACCTTGCGCACCAGATCCAATGCCAACGGAAACAGTTCGCGATAGGCCTGATAAAGCACAGGCTGGACGGGAAAATCCCACGCGCCGATGTGCGGCTGAAACTGGGCCTCAAAGCCTTGTTTGAATTGCCACACACCCTGCATCTGATCGGCGGGATCGGCGAGATCAGTGGGTGCGCCCCACCAGTCATAGGTCGTGCAGCCTTGGGCGATTGCCCAGCGCAACGCTTCCCATTGCAACAGATGATTGGGCATATCACGGCGACGGCGTTCGCTGCTGGCACCATAGAAGTACCACGCACGTTGCCCATAACGAAAGAGAAACAGACCGGCCAGCGGTTCCTGTTCTTCGGCGTGTTCGGCCAATAACAGCGCGCCACCGGCGGGATTGCCCCCATCCCCTTGAGCAGCCAGAAAAGTTTCCCAAGTCGTCCGATAATAATCAAGGGGACGAATCAAAAAGCCGTCACGCTGGCCGGTTTCGGCATACAATTTGTAGAAGGTTGGCAAATCATCTACCGTGCCTTGGCGGATCTGGACACCCCGGCGCTCGGCCAGCCGGATATTGTAGCGCCACTTGCTTTTCAGCGCGCCCAAAAAGGTTTCCTCGCTCCCGGTGAGATCGCTGAATGCCGTGTTCTTGAATTGAATCTGCTCATCGCTGGCCAGCCAACCGCGGCGGGCCAAGGTATGCAAGGTTGTGCGCCCAATCGACCTATCTTCGCGCACATCTGGGTCAATTTTCACAAAGATGCAGTTACGTTGGCGCGCATGTTGCTCGATCTGGGCCAGCGTCGCCTCTACGCGGTCAAAATCGCCCCAATCGACCACAGGGCCTTTGGGCACATAGCCGATGCAGAGCGGGATCCCTGGCATCGGTTGCCGCCACAAAAATTGCAAGGCGGCAACCGATTGGTTACCCTCACGCACCGCCAGACGCTCGGCCACCCACTCGGTCTGCCCCTTAATCTGCCCCCATTCCCAACTCTGCAACACATGCGGGTTGGGCAGCGCGGCCAACGTTGCCTGCCATTCCGTGCTGCTCTGGATCGCTTGCAACGTGGGCGATGACGGCTCGGCAGCATGGGCAGCAATGGACGCTGGCGTATGCGCATCACGGCTGGAAATCGCCTGTTTGATTTCCAGCAATTTTTCGCGTACGGTCAGCCCAACGGTATAGATCTGGTACCCCAATCGATTGATCGGTAGATCCCAGGCTCCGACATAGCGGACGACCTTGCCACCAAAGCCTTGCTTGAAGCGGTAGACACCCCACAGTTCCCCTGCCGGCGTATGCTCAAGATCTAGTGGCAAATCATCTACAGATGTGCCGCTACCATCGCCGTGGGTAAGCCCCATAGCCACTTTCCCAATATCGTCAGGGATTCCCCAAAAATCATACACGGTCGCGCCACGTTGGCGTGCCCATTGAATCCCTGCCCATTGCAGGGCATGATTGGGCATGCGGTTGCGCTCGCGATCGCTGCTGGCACCCCACAGATAGCAGGCTGTCTGCCCAACCGCGGCGACCACAATTGCCGCCAGTGGCTGTCCGGCATATTCGGCCAACAGAAAAACCGCATCGCGCGGCACCAACAGATGATAGGCCGCGCGATAGTAATCGGCACTGTGTACGGCAAAACCATCGCGCGTGCCGGTGGCTTGCATGAGCGCATTGATGGCGGACAAATCGGTGGGCATGGCTTCGCGCACAACGACCTCTTTGCGCTTGGCCAGCCGAATATTATAGCGCCACTTGCTTTTCAGCGCCTGCAAGATCGTCTCTTCATCACCCGCGATATCGATCATGGTTGTGCTGCGCGGTTGAATCGTCTGGCGACTTGGCTGGAAGCCATAGCTATAGAGCAACGCCTGATTGGTGGGTGTGTCGGGCAACGCTGGCTCAATCTTCAATACGGATGCACCCAGGCGGCGGCTCTTTTCAGTCATCTGCGCAATTAACTCGCTGGTGAGTGCACGATCTGACCAATCAGTCAGAGGCCCTTTGGGCGCATAGGCAATCGTCAAACCCGCGACGCCACGCAACAACAAGAGTGCGCCCGCCCGCACCTGACCTTGCCCATCCAGCAGGGCAACGCCATCCTCGCGCCAGCCAAATTGCTGCTTCAGATGGCCCCAGCCGCTTGTCTGCAAGAGATGGGCATGGGGGTGCGCGCCCACAAATCGATCCCAGCTTTCCGCGGCGACAACGTTCGCCGCGTGCTGCGCCTGACTTTCCAAGATTGCTTTTTGCATAGATCTCATCATTTCATTGCAATAACCAGATTGTCGTCTCTGCCACGTCATCACTACAGTCGGCTTTATTGCCAAGTCGCCAGAGTCGGCGTATGATTTCACGACAAAACAAAATTTGGCTCACGCGCGCCAAGTCGGATGGTGAGCGTCGTATAACAACAGGCAAACGTCATGAATCTTACCCCAGAATCGGATATTATCATAGAATCGGTGCCCAACTTTTCCGAAGGTCGCCGTCCGGAAGTCATTGCGGCAATTGTGCAAGCAATTCAAGCGCCCGGTGTACTATTACTCGATCAGAGCAGCGATTGGCATCACAATCGCAGTGTGATCACGGTTGCCGGGCCGCCACAGGCCGTTGTCGAAGGCTTGTTGCGCGCGGTACGCGTTGCCAGTGAACAGATCAATCTATTCGACCACCAAGGGGTCCATCCGCGCTTAGGGGCAACCGATGTGGTGCCACTCATCCCAATTCAAAATATTTCGCTAGCGCAATGTGCCACGCTGGCGCAAGCGCTGGCGCAACGGATTGGCAACGAAATTGGCTTGCCCGTTTATCTCTATGAAGCAGCCGCCATGCGCCCAGCGCGGCGTAATCTGGCCGATGTGCGCCGTGGTGAATTTGAGCGATTGCGCCAGGAAATCCACCTACCGGCGCGCACGCCCGACTATGGTCCGGCGCAGGTTGGCCCGGCCGGCGCAGTGATTGTGGGGGCGCGCCAATTTCTGATCGCCTATAATGTTTACTTACACAGCGCTGATCTACTGCTTGCTAAACGCATTAGCCAAGCAATTCGTGCCAGCAGTGGCGGCTTGCCCGCGATAAAAGCCTTGGGATTGCTGGTCGATGGCCAGGCCCAGGTCAGTATTAACTTCACTGACTATACGCAAACGCCACTGCATGTGGTCTTTGATGAGATCAGCCGGCTGGCCGGGCTGGAAGGCGTTGCCGTTGATCGCAGCGAGTTGATTGGGTTAGCCCCCCAAGCGGCGCTGCTCCAAGCGGCGGCGCATTATCTAAAACTGCCAGATTTGACAGCACAACAACTGGTGGAACCGGCGATCTATGCGGCACGCTTGGCGAATGGTTGAGCGGCCAACGATGGTCGAATTAGGCAAAATTGCCTTTTACTTTGACCGCGAGGCCCTGCCTATGCTAAAATTCCCACCATGCAGACAAGCTTATTGGAAGATTTGCCCATTATGTCATTCCCTATGCCATGTCCTATCGTTGAACCGTTATGCAACATAGTTTGAGCGAAGCACCTGTCTACCAAGAGTATACGTCAAGCCGCGTGAGACGGCCAACCTTGATGAAGCGACCCCAGTTGCTTTTCATTGTTGCGTTAATTGTACTGGATATTGCCAGTATTTGGCTTGCTTATTATGTGGCCTATGGCATTGTCTGGCGCAGTTTGGACAATCCAATCGCCGAGATCAGTCCGTTTTGGCAGGACATTTGGTTGTTGCCAGGATTGTTGACAGTCATTTTGGTGACCAGCTTTTTTAGCCAGCGCATGTATCAACGGCGGCGGCCCGTGAGCCATGTGGATGAGCTATTCAAGGTTGTGCTTTACACGCTCTTTGCCACCCTCCTGACGGTCGCCATCCTGGAATTGAGCATTCGGCCCGACTATCACCGCTGGTTGCTGTTGTATGCAACTCTGTTGTGTATGCTCTTTCTGGCCGTGGCCCGGACGATCCATGCCCAGGTTCAGTGGCGTGCCCAGGCGCGCGGCGTGGGCGATGATCGGGTGCTGATCATCGGTGCGGGTGAGATCGGCCAGATGATCTACCGCAAAATCATCCAAAACGCGCAACTGGGCTATCAAGTGGTAGGCTTTGTCGATCACGAAAAGAATTATCGCATGCAAGGTGCGGCCGAGCCAGCGCTCCTCGGCTCCCTGCTCGATATCCCCCAAATCATCGACAAATATGTGGTTGATGAAGTGATCATTGGGTTGCCCGAAAGCAATCACCAGGAGATCGTCAACATTATCAGCCTGTGTGAGCGCGAGAAAGTGGGCATTCGCGTCTTTCCCGATGTCTTCCAAATTATGGCCAGCGAAGTGGGCATTGGTGATTTGGGTGGCCTACCCCTGCTCACGATTCGCGATGTGGCGCTGCAAGGCTGGAAACTCACCCTCAAGCGCGGCATGGATATATTTTTCAGCGCGCTGGCGCTCACCTTTCTCAGTCCACTAATGGTGCTGACCGCCATTTTGATCAAGCTCGACAGCCCTGGATCGGTCTTCTACACCCAGGAACGTATGGGCTTGGATGCGCGTCCTTTTAAGATTCTCAAATTCCGCTCCATGCGCCAGGATGCCGAAGTGCAAGGCCCCGGTTGGACGGTGGAAGACGATCCGCGGCGCACTAAGTTGGGCACCATGCTACGCCGCTTCAGTGTGGATGAACTGCCCCAGCTTGTCAATGTGCTCATTGGCGACATGAGCTTGGTGGGGCCACGCCCCGAACGGCCCGTCTATGTCGAACAATTCCGCCAAAGTATTCCCCGCTACATGGATCGCCACCGCGAGAAGGCGGGCATTACGGGCTGGGCGCAGGTCAATGGCTTGCGCGGTGACACCTCGATTGCCGAGCGCACCAAATATGATCTTTGGTATATTGAAAATTGGTCACCCGCGCTGGATCTCAAAATTTTGCTGAGCACGCTTGTGCAATGGATTCTGGGCACCAACCACAATGCCTATTAGCTGATAGGTACGCAGTAGAGTCATCCATAGGAGACCTGTAGGGTCTTGTAGACCCTACAGGTCTGGCCGGGTGCGGTAATACCTGAGAAACTTTTCTGCGCACAATCGCTGCAAATGTAACCAAGCACATTGACACAGATGTTCGTTGCTGTTATGATCGAAACAGGTAATTTTGGTAATGTCCCAAACTTGTCAGCGCAAAGTATAAGGTTAAAAGCGGTGAGCGCTAACAGAGCAACCGACACTTTGCCTTACAATTTTTGGCATGGGTATAGTCGGCGTAGTAAAGACAACGAATGAAGCTATGAAAGTCAACGAAGAATTAGCGGAACGACGACGACGCATCTTGAATATTGTGATTCAGGAGTATGTGCAAACGGCCCAACCCGTCGGCAGCGGGATGATTGCGCAAAATTATGACCTAGGGGTGAGTGCTGCCACCATTCGCAACGACCTGGCCTTTTTGGAAGAAGAAGGACTCCTGACCCACCCCCACACCAGTGCAGGCCGTGTGCCGACCGATGCAGGCTATCGTTATTATGTGCAGAACATGTTGACCGAATCTGAATTACCGCACGATGAACGCAAAGCCATTCGCGTGCAGTTCAAGCAGGCAAGGCAGGAGCTTGATCAATGGTTGCGCTTAAGCACAGCTGTTTTGGCGCGTACATCCCAAAGCGCAGCACTTGCCACCGCGCCACGCTCGGCCAAGAGTCATTTTAAACATTTGGAGCTGGTCGGCATTCACGACACCAAAGTACTATTGGTGCTGGTTTTGCAAGATGGTACCGTCAAGCAACAGTTGCTTGATCTGGATGAACCCATGGAGCAAAGTGAACTGAGCCAGGTGAGCAATGAGCTTAACGCCCAGTTGTCGCGTGCCCATAGCGAAATCGTGCCCACCAAGTATAATCTCTTATCACCCTTTGCACGCCAGGTGGCCGTGTTGATCAGCGAGATCATGCAGCGGATCGACAACCACATGAGCGGTCAAATTTACCGCGATGGACTTTTCCAAATTTTAGAAGCGCCCGATTTTGCCGGGGCCGACCATGTGCGCAAAATTGTCCGCGTGTTCGAGCAACGCACGCTCCTGGAGCAAGTGCTGGGCGAATATCCCGACAACGCGACCGATATTCAGGTGGTGATTGCTGGCGAAGGTCGCTATGCAGATTTGCAAGACATTAGCTTGGTAATTGGACGCTACGGCATCTCTGACCGCGCCACAGGCGTGGTTGGCGTGATTGGGCCGATGCGCATGCCCTATAGCCGAACCATTAGCGCCGTGCGCTTTGTCTCGGGGCTGATGAGCGAAATGGTCGAAGACATGTACGCCGATTAAACTGCTGATGAGATAAAGCTTCTTAGACACTTATCGAGCAGGAAAAATTCAAACAGAACAAAGTTTCGAAAGTATTGATTTAGGACAAGCGTTATGACCGAAGTAAAAAGTACCGACACCTATACAGATCAGCCAACCAATCCAGCAGCCACAGAAATTAATGGACAAGCCCCCGCCGACACAGGGGCAGCCGAAGCCAATCGAGCAGACGCGCCTAATGGCACCGTAACCACCGAAGCATCGACGAACGATGAAATGCCCGATGCGCCACTCCCGCCGAGTGACGCAGAAACAATTGCGCAGCTACGTGTCGAGTTGGCCGCAGCCCAGGCCAAGGCCGACGAATCTTTGGACAAGCTCCAGCGCACGGCTGCTGAATTTCAGAATAGTCGACGCCGCCAGGAAAAACAATTGGCCGATGAAATTGAACGCGCCAGCACGCATATCGTGCAACGGCTGTTACCCGCGATTGACGATCTAGATTTAGCCTTTCAAAATATACCAGCAGAAGTCGCAGAACACGGTGGCGCTTGGCTCGGTGGGTTGCGCCAGATCCAGAAAAAGTTAGCCCAATTGTTAGAAGATCAAGGGGTTACAGCGATGCCCAAAGAAGGCCCCTTTGATCCGAGCCACCACGAAGCTGTTTCCAGCGAGCCGAGTGAAACGGTCGAAAGTGGTCACATTATCCAGACATTGCGCACCGGTTATGAATATAAAGCGCGTGTCCTACGCCCTGCACTCGTGCGCGTCGCCGCGTAGAGAGAAAAGCACGCGTCGCCGCTGCAGCACATGCGGGTCGTCGATGGGTGTATTTCAATTTGGGGGGTGAATTTTAGCGCGCGCGCAACGTGTGCCGGGGACGAGCGGCGTACAGTTTGTCAAAGCGGAGTGGTCGTTGCTCGTCCCCGGCACACTTCTCTAAAACTGCATTACACCCGTCGTCGATCACGGATTTACTAGAGCGTGTCGAGGAGAAACTCAGGACTAGATCCGATGGCCACTTTTCAAGCTGCCACAACCCGACTTAGCAAGCGTCTTGAATCCGGTATCCGCGCGTTTGATATTGGCAGTGATCTGCGCCCGGTTGCCGAGCTGATTGCCGACGCCTTTGCCCATGAACTCGATTCACGCGGCAATGCAGCGCTGCGCGAAATGCGCATTATGAGCCACGTGGGGGCCTTGCTCAAATTGTTGAATCGCAGCACCGGCGAATTCAACGATCTCTTTGGTGGCTTTGTCTGGCTCGAAGAGGGCAAAGTCGTTGGCAATGTCACGGTGCAAAAAGCCGACACCATGGGGAATCGTTGGCAAATTGCCAATGTGGCTGTGGCACCGGCCTATCGCGGGCGGGGCATTTCGCACATCCTGATGACCAAGGCGCTGGAATATATTACCGAGAGTGGCGGCGAATGGGCCGTGCTGCAAGTCTATGCCAAAAACGCGATTGCGCGCCACCTCTATGAACAACTTGATTTTGAAGAGGTAGGCGGCAGCGTCGATCTCACCTTGCAACGGCTACCCAAGCTGGATGCACTATCGCGCATCGATAACTTTTATTCCTTCGCCGCCGATCAATGGCAAGCCCTGTACGAATTGGTGAGCAATCAGCAAAGTGGACAGATGCTCTGGTGGCGTCCGCCCCGCCGCACAGATTATCAAATTACCTTGGAGCAGATGGTGGGTGAATGGTTCTGGCGGGTGCTTGGCCGCAACCATATCTATCGGCGTTGCATCCAAACCACCCGGCGCTTTGATGCCGCCCTGATTTTAACCGCAGCGCGCTGGCGCGGCACCCATCAATTGCAACTTTGGGTACAGCCCAGTTTGCATGGTCAACATGAAGAGCCCCTTATGCGCTGGGCATTGTCCATGTTGCAAGAGTATCCGCGCTGGCCGATTGCGCTCACCTTGAGTACACACCATGGGGCAGCGCTGGCCTGTGCAAAACGCTATGGCTTTCAAGAGCAGCAGACACTGCTAACCATGCGACGAAAAATATAGAAAATGAGTTTATTATGTCCAATCTGTTAATTCGGTTAGTGATCAATGCGGTTGCCCTGTGGGTAGCAGATTATTTGATAGAGGGGATTCAGCTAACAAGTGATATTGGGGGCTTGCTCCTGGTTGCTGTTATTTTTGGACTGATCAATGCACTGATCAAACCGGTGATCGACTTCTTCACCTGCCCATTCTATGTGATTACGCTGGGGCTCTTTACCTTCATCGTCAATGCGCTCATGTTGATGTTGACGAGTACGCTCAGTGGCGCAGAGCGTTTTCAAGTGGCGGACTTCTGGTCGGCGCTGTTAGGCGGCATTGTGATCGGCATTGTGAGCATGTTGCTAAGCCTCTTTCTGAGTGGAGATTGACCTCAGCGAACGTTAGTGAACGTTGACCAATCGTAGGGGATAGTCCTATGCAAGCCCGCTTTTTGCATCTGGCCGATTGCCATTTAGGCAAGTTACAGTATAACAACAAAGAGCGCTATAACGACTTTGGGCGCGCCTTTGTCTATATTATCGAGGCCGCGATCAAAGCAGAGGTGGACTTTGTGGTGCTGGCCGGTGATCTCTTTGAGAAGCGCGCAATCGATGCGCGCACCCTCAACCAAGCGATGCACGGTTTGGAAAAGCTCAAGGCGCGCAATATTCCCTGTTTGGCGATAGAAGGCAACCATGAACGCGCCTACTTTGCCGAACAGGTGGGGTGGTTAGAATTTCTGGCCGTACGCGAGTTATTGATTCTGCTCGGTGCCCCTTTTGTCAATGGTGAAGCGCAACTGTCGCCCTATGCCAATCGGCGCGGCTCCTACTATGAACCGGTGGCGGGGCTGCGCGTGCATGGCTTGCGCTACGTCGGCGCGGCCACGGCCACGGCCATCGAAGCCTATGCCAATGCCTTGGCTCACTACCCCAAAGATGGAATCGATTACACAATTTTTATCGCCCATGCCGGGGTGGAAGGCGTCTTGCCCGATCAAGGTGGCCTGAGTCATCGCCAATGGTCGGTGCTGCGTCCTCATATAGACTATTTAGCGCTGGGTCACATCCACAAACCTTATTCGTTTGATAATTGGATCTATAATCCGGGTAGCCCCGAAAGTTGCAGCGTCACGGAAGCGGTTTGGGAGGAGCGAGGCTATTTTTTGGTCAATGTGGATACAGCGTGTACCGACACGGAAGGCAGCAAGCACAGCGCCACGCTCCACGCCAACCCACGCCGCACCTTTCACCGGCTGAGCATTAAAACCGATCTGATGCAATCGCCAGCGGAGCTACACGACCATTGTCGTGAGTTTCTACAACGCAAAGCGCGCGATCTAGGGATTCAGCGGCTGACCGCGGCGCAACGTCCCGTGGTGGAATTGCAATTTACGGGTGTGCTGCCCTTTGAACGCAGCGCATTGGATCTGGATGCGTTCGAGAAGATGGTACAAGAAATCTTTACGCCTTTGGTTGGGTTGGTCAAAAATTTTACCCGATCCGCCGAGATGGGTGTCGAAAGTACCGAGCAGATGAGTCGTTCCGAATTGGAACACAAGGTGCTCACCGATCTGCTTGAACGCGATGTCCGCTTTCGCGCGCAAAGCGAGGAGTGGGCCGCCCTCACCATAACACTCAAACAAATGGCGTTAACCGGCGCCGATGCCGATGCCATCTTGATCGAGTTGGGCAGTCAGATGAAAGCGATCAACAAACGATAGTTAGTGGTCGGTTGGTCGTTGAATTCGCGGATAGCATAGTGCATTCGTAGGTGCGGTTTGTAACCGCACCTACAAGAATAATTGCACCTGGTTTTGTTGCCGAAATAACCACTTGACCGCTTGACCAAACAGAGAACATATACCCTGCATGCGTATTGTTTCGCTTGAGCTAGAAAATACCAAAAGCTATCATATAGGACGAATTGGATTTACCGATGGGGTCAACGCGATTGTTGGTCACAACGGTGCGGGGAAAAGTACGATTCTCGAAGCTATCGGTTTTGTACTCTTTGATTCGCTCAATGGCTATAAACATAGCGATTTTGTGCGTGAAGGTGCCAAGAGCGCCACAGTTGCGGTGACCTTTGTCAGCAATATTGATGAACGCCCGTACCAAGTGACGCGCCGCTGTGGTTCCAGCAACCAATATTGGGTACAGGATCCAGAGTTAGGCATCAAGCTCTGTGAAGGCAAGATCGATGTAACCCACTTTTTACGGCGACACATGGGTGTTGACCCAACCGCCGATCTGTCGCGCCTCTTTAGTGATGCAGTTGGCGTACCACAGGGCACCTTCACCGCCGCCTTTTTACAGACCCCGGCCCAACGCAAAACAATTTTTGACCCACTCCTGCAAGTCGAAGAGTACAAACAGGCATTTGACAAGTTGCTCGTCCCCTTCAATGCCCTGAAAGATCAACAGAACGCTCTGAAAGTTGATATGGCGCGCTTGGAAACGCGCCTGGAAGCGCTACCAGCTTTAGAAACAGCCATTGCGCAACGCACCACAGCCCTAGCCAACGCCCAAAAAGAGGCCGCGTTGGTTGCGGCGCAGATCCAAACTGTCGCAGTGGAGCGCGCGGCCCTGGAAGCGCTGCAACAGCAAGTGATCAAGTTGCAACATGCCTATCAACAGGCCACACAACAGGTGACAACGCTCACCGAACAATGTAAAAGTGCCGAGCAAGCCTATACTGAAGCCAACCAGGCCCACCAAATTGTGCAGGCCAATGGAGCGGGCCATGCCCACTATGTACAAATGCAGGCCGAGCAACAGCAACTGGAAGCGCAACAACGCACGCGCCAACAGCAAGAACGCCAATTGGCTGCGCTCGAAAAGCAGGTGAGCGCTACCGAGAGCACAGCCCAAACCGTGGCCCGCGAGCTAGAGGCGGTTGCCACAGCAGCAGCGCTGATCCAATCCCTGGCCGCTGCATTGGAAGAACAAAATCAGCTAGAGAGTGCGTTGGCGCTGGCACAACAACAGAGCACACGGTTAGAAGATGCCCGGACGCACCTTGCGCGCCAAGCGGCTGATTGCCAAGAGTTGCAGGAACGCTTAACCCTGCTCCACACACAGTTAGCCGCGGCAGATCAGCAGGAGGCAGTCCGGCGCGACGCCGAGACGGGCTTGGAACGCTTACGCACGGTGATTGATGCGAACAAAGAAGCATTGGCCCGCTACAAAGTAGAAGCCGACACGGTGAAGGAACAGAGTACGTTGCTGGAGCAGGTTGCCCTGGCGCACTGCCCGGTTTGCGAACAACCGCTCTCTGATACAGATCGCAGGCAACTTTTGCAGCGCAATGCAGCGCGTCTGGCCGGGCTGCGCGATCAATACAAAGCGCAGCAGCAACAGATCAAGCTGGATGAGCAGGGGTTGCAGACGCAGCAGAAAGCCCTCAAACAGATCGAGCAGGTGTTGCGCGGCTTGCCGCGGGCCGAGGAAAAAACGCGTGTCCAACAGGAATTAGCACGTGCCGAACAAATGTTGGTCAACAGCCAGGAACGGGTTGAGCAACTCGCCAGCGCGCCAGCCCAGGTCGAAGCGATCAAGGCGCAGTTGCGCAACCTTGGCAATCCCCGCCAGCGCACCGCCATTGCCGCCGCCACCGTCGAACGGCGTCCGGTGCTGCTACAGCAACAGAGCCAACTTGCCACCACCCTGGCGGGGTTGCACACTCAAGCGAACGCAGCGCAGCAAGCGCTGGCAGCCTATCAAGGTTTGGATGCAGCATTGGCACGCGTAGCCCAGGCGCTGACCGAAAATCTAGCCGCGTATCAAGCAGTTTTGGTGCATCAACGCGTTGCGGAAACGCAAGCGACGCGCGCAGCAGATGTTGCGCGTCTACAAACTTTGCAAGCGACCGCCACCCAAATCTTATACCAACACACAGAGGCATTGGCCAGGGTACAAGCGCAATTTGATCAAACACGCTATACAACGCTGGTTACCACAGAGCAAACTCTGCGCAACCAGCAAGGTGGCTTGCAAGCAGAGATGACGATGTTGCAAAAAGAGCAAAGTCGTGCGCAAACGGAATGGGCAGAACTCCAAACCCAAGCCGCCAAGCTCACAGCCGTGCGCGCAGAAGCGGCCCACTTGACTGAACAAAGTGCCACATTGGAAACCCTGCGCGCCCTTTTACGGCAGGCCGGCCCCTATATTACCAAAGCCCTCATCAAGCAAATCGGTGATGGGGCTGCGCAAATCTTTAGCGAGATTATGCAAGATCACACCCGGCATTTGCGCTGGGGTGAAGATTACGGCATTATACTCGAGGTAGATGGTCGTGAACGACAGTTTGCCCAGCTTTCCGGCGGTGAACAAATGAGCGCGGCGTTGGCGCTGCGTTTGGCACTATTGCGCGAAATGAGTAATATTGATATAGCATTCTTTGATGAACCAACCACGAATCTAGATGAGACGCGCCGCGATTCGCTTGCGCGTCAGATTCTAGATGTGCGCGGCTTTCGCCAGCTCTTTGTGATTAGCCACGACGATACATTTGAACAAGTAACTCAAAACTTGATTCGCATCGCGCGCGTGGATGGCATTAGCAGTGTGGTACAATCATAAGAGTTCGCCTTACGCTCATTAAATGTAAGCCGTGTCACGTCCGAATCGGATGCCCGAATCCAGGGCTGAAATAAGCTTTTCTACAATCCCCAAATGCACACATCTGTGGTATTCTTATTCAGGAACAGTGTTATTATTGTAAATTGGTAACGATTCAGGCCAATCGCATTCACCATCGGGCACCCAGAGGGTTCCCGCGCCATCCCTGGTGGCCAGTGACGGAGGCCGCCAGGATCGGGAGCCCCCTGGGCGCGTTCCCGACTGAATCGTTACGTAAATTGTTTTTAACTATTCACCCCTCCCACACCCAAAGGGGTACCCTGAATAGTATGACAACGTTAAATTCGTGTTGAATTCATTCAGAGCAGCAGGTGATGAAATTTAACGTTGTCGTATTAGTTACAATTGTTTATTAGGATCGATAGGAATTAGCCCTTGGAGCCGCAAAGAATTTTGTACGTAGAAGACAATCATACAGCGGCGCGCCTTTTTCAGATCAAGTTGCAACAAGAAGGCTACATCGTTGATTTGGCGAAGAGCGGTTCCGAAGGGCTTGCCATGATTGAGCGCAACGAATATGAATTGGTTGCACTCGACCAAAATATCCCAGATCGCAGTGGATTGGATATTCTGCAAGTGCTGACCGAACGCCGTTCGACACCCCCCGTCATCATGATTACGGCACAAAATGATACAAAAACCGCTGTCGAAGCAATGAAGTTAGGCGCCAGCGATTATGTTGTCAAAGGCGTGCACAATGAATATTTGCAGTTATTGCCTGCAGTTGTGCGCCAGACGCTGGATAAACGCAAACTCGAACTCGAACGCGACAAGACCTTAGAAGAGTTGCAACAAAATAATCGTAAGCTGCTGCTGTTAAACCGTGTGGCGCAACTCCTCACCTCTACGCTTGATTTGGAGCAAGTGATTCAGCAATTGGTGCGCACGATCAGTGAATTGCTCGATACCGAAGGCAGCTCGGTTTGGCTTTGGGATAAAACGCACTCGAATTCGCTGATCTGTGTCGGCATCTATTCCCACGGGCAGAACATTACGCCCAACAATATTCTGCAGCTAAAACCTGGGCAAGGAATTGCCGGTTGGGTAGCACAGCATGGAAAAAGCGCGCAAACAGGTAATGTCAATACCGATGCGCGCTTTACGCGCGAGGTGGACAACAGCACCGGTTTTGAAACTCAATCTTTGTTGGCAGTGCCATTACAAGCACACAATACGACGATTGGTGTTTTGGAATTGGTCAACAAACGCTATGGACAGTTTAATGAAAGCGACTGTGTCATCGCCGAAACCCTGGCAGCATCGGCAGCGATTGCAATTGAAAATGCGCGCCTGATGAAAGATATCCGCCAGCACCGCGATGAATTACAAGCACGCAACGAAGAGCTTGACGCCTTTGCCCACACCGTCGCCCACGATCTAAAAAACCCGCTCACGCTTGTCGTTGGGTTTGCCGATATGTTGTATGACCTATTTCCGACCATGCCACTCGATGAGACAAAACAATATCTCAATATTATTATTGAGCATGGCAAAAAGATGGGGCATATCATTGAAGCCTTACTTCTGTTGGCCGTTGTGCGCGGCACCAAAGAAATTGAAATCGATGAAATCAATATGGATTTCATCGTCGCCGAAACGCTCAAACGCATTGAATTTATGATCAAGGAATATGGCGGCGAGATCACGCTGCCGGCGAGTTGGCCAACTGTGTATGGCTATGGCCCGTGGTTGGAAGAGGTTTGGTATAACTATTTAAGCAATGGCCTAAAATATGGGGGTCGCCCACCCAAACTTGAATTGGGCTATGATCTGTTGGACAACAAGCGCGTCTGCTTCTGGGTTAAAGACAATGGCGCAGGCTTTAGTATTGACCAGCCAGAGAAGCTCTTTACACCGCTCTCGAAATTAACCGCCAGTGATTACCAAACCGGGCATGGCCTGGGACTATCGATTGTGCGGCGCATTGTGGAACGGTTGGGTGGCAAAGTGGGCGTCGAAAGCCAGTTGGGCCACGGCAGCAAATTCTACTTTACTCTGCCGACGGAGCTAGAGCCAACCAATACGGCATAAATCCATAGTACCAGGCCAGCCAGAATGCCAAATGCAGCCCCGCCCAGCCATCGCGCCAGCCAGCCAAGGTAATAAAGCGCCGCCGAAATTCGCGCAACGGCTGGAGCACAAAGTTATGGGGCCGCGGATAGATGTGGCTCTGTAGCAAAATATGCGCTTCGTACGCTGCATAAAAGCGCTGTTTGCGATGAAACTGTGCCCAATCCTGATAATTGAAATGAATAAGGGCTGACTGTAACCAGCCCTCGGCCCCGCCAACATTCACCGTCTCGTGCACGGCCCGATACCCATCATAGCGCGCCGATCCACGTCTTAGCAAACGCAGTTGATAATCGGGAAAATAACCACCCGCACGCATCTCCTGCCCCACAATAAAATTGCGCCGTGGAATCCAGTAGCCATTGATCGTGTTGTCTTGACGGGCGATCCCTATCTCCTCGCCTAGTTCCGGCGTCACCCGCTCGTCAGCATCAACGAAGAGAATCCACGCGGCCCCAACCGTATCCAAGACAGCTTGGCGTTGGGCAGCAAAATTGTCCCAAGGCCGTTGCACCACCAATACACCGGCGGCGCGCGCCAGATCACAGGTGTTGTCAGTACTCACCGCATCCCACACGATCACCTGATCCACCCACGGTCGTACGGCGGCAATACAATCCGCAATATGGGTTGCTTCGTTTTTGGTGAGAATCACCGCGACCAGCGTCATCAAAAAGTTCGCCCCTTACAACCGTTGCAGCAGTGCATAGGCCGCCAATTCCTCGGCCAACTGTACGCCCGTAATCTCGCCACCTGCAAAGCGGCGATGCGCCAAGCGTCTGCGTCGCCACAATCCTACGCGCGCCACAGCCCGCACCCACTGCACATAGCGGCGCGGATAGAGATGGGCATGTTTGGTATAGAAGCGAAAGCGACTACGCCAGAGTTGAATATAAGCCGGCCAACGCACTTGCTTGCTGCTCTGCGCCTCGTGGTGCGTCACATAGGCTGTCGGCAAGGCAAAGACGCTCCAGCCGGCTTCTTCCATGCGCAAACACCAATCCATCTCTTCGCAATACATGAAGAAGGCATCATCCAGCCCACCCACTTGCAAAATGACTTCGCGCCGCACCATCAGCGCGGCCCCCAGAACAAAATCAACCGGGAAGGGTTGTTCATTCTCCCACAGAAAATGGGGATAACGCCCATTCAACAGGCTATCATGTAAGCGATGTGTACCAGGTAGGCCGGTTAGGGGGAAGAAATCAAGCGCCACCTGCAACAGATTGGGAAAGGCAAATGCGCCATGTTGAAAGGCCCCACTGCCATAGCGCAAATGGGCACCACAAGCACCTACCCCCGGATATTGGGCCAAAAAGTGCGCCATCTGCCAGAGCGCATCGCCCATGATTTCTGCATCGGAATTGAGCAGTAACACGAAATCGGGCAGGTCAGTCAAAAAACGCTCGGGTGTGAGATCGCGCAAATTGGGACGCGATGCCGTATCAAACCCAAGCTGCGCCATGCCCAGGTTATTGCCGCCGGTGTAGCCCAGATTTTTGTCTGACACCACTAAATAGACCTGGGGAAATTCGGCAGCAACCATGGCCGGGCTGCCATCATGGCTGGCGTTATCCACCACGACGATGTCCACCGTCAATCGATCCGCAGTCAGCGCCGCGGAAGTCAGTACGCTCTCGATCGACTGGCGCAACAGATCGCGTGTGTTATAACTGAGAATGACGACCGCTAGTCTCATGGGGTTGCTTCCGTAGGTGACTCCACTTGAACGGTAATTCGGTCGATATCGTTACTGACGGTAGCCACCGACTCGTGAATTAAACCGCCCCACCAAATATTAGTATTCAGCGCGGGGGCCACATCAAACTCGATGCAGCCTTGCACCATCCCACTTTTGCCCGGCAAGAGATACCACTGCTCATAGCCATCGATCACGCGCAATTCCAAATCTTCTTGCCGACCAATCGCCCAACGAAAGGGGAAATCCAGACCGGCGGATTCATAGTTGATGCCAAAGCGCCATGTCCCAGCCTGTTGCAGCCACGCGCCATTGCCTTTGGGAAATTGGGCACTGATCGTCTCTGCCATGTGGCGCAGCGCAACGGTGTTGCGGTTTTCGGTAAATTTGTAGGTTTGCCCAGGCCAGGGACCGTCGGTGCGAATTGGCGTGACGCCATCGTTATAGACATACGCTTCAAAACAGAGTTTCTGTCCCAGCGTCAGCACCATGAGCCGATTGGCTTCCTCCACGCGCCGCCCATTCACCTCGGTATACCAAAAGATCTCGCCACCAGTGACCTCGGCGCGCGGTTTGCCACCTTCGGCAATCGTCAGTTCACGCACCACACGCACAGCGTTCCCCGCTTTGTCACGCGCCTCGCCGACAATCTGATAGGTGCCATCGGGCGGCGGTTCAGCGTTGTTATCGACATCGCCCTCATAGCGGTACTCCTTGTAGCCTTCTTCGTTGGGCTTGGAAAGACCCGGGCCGGGTGCAATAAAATATTTCAGCGTCGGCTTGGCCGGATCGACAACATAGAGCACCTGTGACTCGACATCTTTGGTCAGGTGGTAGCTGATGCTCACCCAGTCGTCGCGCAGGCCATCCTGATTGGGCTTGAAGACTTCGGGCACCACCGCGAAATTGTGCAATTCGGGCATGGTGGTGTCGCCCTGGGCCAGTGTGATCGAGCCGGTGACCTGTTGACTGTCACTGCCCGTCGCCGTCGCCGTCGCCGTGATGGTCCACTGATAGAAGCCATCGGGCAAGACCTGACTCAAAATTTCCTGGGGACCATAGCTCGTCTCAACAATGCGCGTTTCGTCGGTTGCGCCACCCCAGAGCACGCGGTAGTCGCCCGGCGCACGACGGCGCTCCTGGCGAAAATAGAAGCGTTCGCCAGCTTCATTCTGAAAGTAGATACTCACATCCGCCGAACGACGCAAACTATAGGCGATCTGCGTCACATCTTGTTGTCCATCGGCATTGGGCGTGATCGAGTCGGGTGTCACAACAACGTTGTAGAGCAAGGAGCCCCACGCCAAATCAAGTTGACCACACGCGGTCAGCAAAAGCAGGGAAAGCAAAATCCCCAGCCGCCGCAGATTCGCTATAAGATACGGGATAGTTTGCATGGGTATAGTGTAGCAGAGCGTTTCTGAAAATCAAAAGTAACGGGTTGCTCGTAAATTGCGGGCGATGTACTAATCAAGGACTTACCCTGATGGCCCCTAACAGGACAAAATCGTCGCCAGCAGGGGTGAGCAGGCGTGGAAAACCGTCGGGCGTCGCGTGATAAAGTGCCAGAATCAAGCGATAATCGCCAGCTTCTGCTGGAATTGGCAAGGTGAGCGATTGCACCTCAACTTGGCCGGGTAACCAAGTTGCCGATCCCCCGGGCAAAGGTTGATCGGTCTGGGCCACGGGCCAGCCATCAGCGCCCCATAGTTGCAGCGTCACCACATAATCGGCAGGGGGCGCGCTAGGTGCCGTAGATTGCCAAGCCAGATCGAGCGTAAGTGGCGTAGCGGCGGTTACAGTAGCCGGCAAGGCATAGGATAGCCCCAGAAACCGCACCTGGGCAGTCACTTCTCCAGCTTGACCAAAATCTTGTGCATACGTTACAGCCAAGGGCGGCGGTGTGAAATTGCGTCTGCTCGGCAAAATCGTAAAGGGGCGCTGCGCCGCAATGGTGCCATCATCGGTTGCAATCAGGCTGAGTACATAATCGCCAGCCGGTAGCGTCAACGGTGGTTGGAGGGCAACGATTTGGCGCACCCACTGTTCGACCGGCCAAGCGGTCATCGGCACTGTCGCGTGCATGGGCAGCGCAGCACTGGCAACCAGGGGTGCGTCCGGGGCGGTGTGCCACTGTAAGCGCAAGTCCGGCAGTGCATGCAGCGGATCTTCGAGAAACCAGTGGAGGGCGAGCGCCACAGTTTGCCCAGGTTCCGCCGCCAGTGGTTCGGCGACGAAGGCCACACGTAGACCCGAGGTAATTTCGGCACTGTCAGCAGGAATCTGTTCCTCATTGGCTGGTGTAGCGTGGGGCAAATTCACCGTGAGCAAGGCAAACTTGCCCGTGGGGTTGCTGGCAGGGTCCAACAGATCCAGCCCAGCCGCATCGCCTGCCGGATCATAGACGCCCAGTTGCACTTGGTAAACTCCCGGCAGCGCGCCGGCAGCGGCCCACTCGCTTGCCGCAATGCGCCCCATCACAAGTTGCCCAGGCTGCCAGCGCAGCACCGGGAAACCATAATCAGCAGGGCGGCGGTCGGCAGGGTCGGCATAGAGCAGATTGTTTGCGGTCATCGTGCGCAGATTGATATGCAGATCGGGCAGGGGCGTGGGTGGGTCGGTGCCCAGTTGCCAGAAGAGCAATAGATCACCATCGGGTGCGACGCTGTAGCCCTGCAACTGGATCTGATTACCAAAATTCGCCGCCAACACGTTGTCAATGGGTGGCGTTGACAAAATCTCGGTTGGCTCCAGATCCACAAAATGGCGCAGTTGCACCTGCCAGAACTCGGTCTTGACAGGCGCTTCGGTCGCAGCGCGCAACAATTGGCGCACGGCAATGCCATTCGGGTCGACCACATCGGCTTGCCACGCCACCAACCAGACGCCTTTTTTATTTGCGAGCACGGTCCGCAACAGTTCGCCTGTATTGGCAAAATCCAACACGGCGTTGACATCCAGAATTTCCAGATCAGGCAGCCGGAGCGCGGGTAAATCAGGCGCATAATACTCCCAGATTGGCCAGCTATGGCCACTGACCAAGACGACAGCCTCGTCCGGCTGGGCATGGGTACGCACATAGGTAGCGACTTCGCGCCATTGCGCCTTGGTGAAAGCGGGATCGACAAACCAATTGCGATTGGCAATGCCGAAACTGGCGATGATCAACAGGCCACAGAGCACACCCAGCACACGTCCAATGACAAGTACGCTGCGCTGGCGCAGCAGTAGCCCGATCCCGCTGCTCCACAACAACAGTAGACCCGGCAGCGCGATCAATACGTAGCGGGCATTAAACTTGGGGACAAAGGCCGCCAACCCCAGCACACCAGCCAGCGGGATCGCCAGCCAGCAGAGGACATACAAAAACGTGCGGCGTATGGGGGGCTGGGTACGCGCATGCCAGCCGACAACGCCCAGCAAAAACAGGGTTAGCAACACATGGGTGAACAGCAGTGGTTTGCCCGTGGCTTCCAGCACAGTTTCACCGCTGGTAAACCGAAACGCGACACTGCGGAGCGCTTCCCACAGCTTCAAACGCCCCTGCCAATAACTGGTATCGCTGCTCAATTGCTGAAATACAGGTCCGATCCAGGCCAAATAACCGAGGGCGATCAACAGATGAGTTACCGCAAAGCCCAGCAAACGCGGCGCGCGAATTGCAACGGCGAAGTTATGGCGCGCAAAATGTTCAATCAGAAAAGCAAGCCCCAGCGCCAGCAGCAGAAAAAAGGCGAAATAATGAGTATAGACAGCCAGCGTGGCGATCAGGCCATAGCCCAGCCAGGCGCGCCACATAGTCTGATCACTATCACCCAGGCGTAGCAACCAATAGCCAGCCAATAGGCTAAGTGTCACCAGCAGGGTATACATGCGCGCTTCCTGGCTATAGTAGACCAGCAGCGGATGGATGGCAACCAACAGCGCCGTCAGCAAACCGATCAAATGGCAACCAGTCAACCGTTGCGCGATCATAGCCAGCAGCGGCGTAGCCAGCACCCCCCAGAAGGCCGCAGGAAAGCGCAGGCTCCATTCGCTCCAACCGGCCACGCGTCCCCATCCCCAGACAACATAGTAGTAGAGCGGCGGTTGAATGTCGCGCGCTGTCCATTGGGTTAACTCGGCCAGCGTGCGTTGGGCTAGTGTCGCCGTAACCCCTTCATCATACCAAAGACTTTGCGCGCCCAACCGATATAGCCGCAAACCCCACGCCAGCAACGTGATCACCACCAAGCCAAGCAGATAGGCGCGCTTGCAGGTAAAGAAGGGGCGGCGCAGAGTCGATACGGGCTTTGTCAACGCGAGCTTTCCAGTGGCGGCACAATCGCGGGCGTGGGCAACGGCAGTGGTTGGCGACGCTCGATCAGCAAGCTCACCAGCGCCATCACCACTTCACCGACAATGTTCCATACGCGCATGGTCAGCGCGGCCACCGTCACCAATCCACCGCCCATGATCGGCGCCAGCAGCAGATAGTAGGCCCCCTCGCGCACACCAAAACCACTGGGCGTGAACAAGCTGAGAAAGCCAATGGCATAGCCAATCGGGTAGACAGCCATCAAATGAAAGAAAAGGGTGGGCAGCGGTAATTGGGTCAAGGGACCCAGCGCTAAGGTAAGGGTAGCAAAGGTAGCCCCCCAGAGCAGCCAATCGATCATTCCCATCAGCAAGAGGAGCAACAAGTGCCAGCTACTCAGTTTGGCTACGACGACATCGCGCCCCACCTTGCGCAACAGCCAGTTGAGGATCGCCAGCAGCCATCCTGGTCGCGCCAAGAAAATCAGCACCGGCAAGAGTGCCAAGCCAATCAACCAATCGGCCCAGCCGGCCAGCAGATCGGTAAAAATTCCCCAGTTCCCCGTCACCTGAAAATAAAAAACGGCAATCGGCGTAGTCGCCAAGAACAAAATCACCTGGAAGAGAGCAATACTGGCCAGCGTGAGTTCGGGGCGAATCTGCCGTCGTTGACAGTAGAAAGTCAATGAGAGCGGCTGCCAGACATTGCCCGGAATATAACGCACCAGCGCCGTGAGAAACCAGATGCGCAACGCCGCGCCGTAGGGCAGGTGAGCCCCAAGCAGACGAATGAGGAGATACCAAATATAGACTTCAACCGCCCAACTGGCGAGCATCAAAACTGCCGAAAGCGCCAGCCAGGCCGGATCCAGATGCCATTCATAGCTGCGCAGTGTTGCCCATTGGCTACGCAGCAGCCCCGCAATAAAGAGAAATGCCAGCAGCAAAAATAACGGCTGCAGGCGGTCAAACCAACGTCGCCACATAGATTCTATCCCAGTTTAATTTGTCCATAAACCGCCTGAGTATACCATTGCTTGGCATAGAATTCTAAATGCGCTGCGCAAAAAGGCAAGGAACAGTAATGCCAGTGACTGCTCCCAAGGCTAAAGCGCTTGGGCTTCTACAACTTCATCTGGCGAACCAGCGTTGACGCATTGCAACCCCAAGGCGAGAATATTGATAGCGGCATTATGATGGCGAAGCCGCCGCCTTTCGGCATCACGATCAAGAACAAGACCGCAATGCGGACAATCATGGATACGAACACCCAAGTCTTTCGGGACAAGCGCACTACAGCGAGAGCATTTCTAAATCACCCGTGCCAAGTGCGAGTGCAGCAATTCTAGCTGGCAATGGCTCTGCAGTAACCGCGACAATGTTTGTGACTATGTCATATTAACATCCTCATCATGCTGTGCGGATCCAGATGGAAAACTGTTCATCCCTCCATCCTTCGTTCGTTAAACCATGCCAATTGTCATGGCATACTGTGCAAAGGGTTATGAGGTTGTCTTCAGTATTCTGACCACCACGAACATGTGCTTGAATATGATGAAGTTCCAAATGACGCGAATCCGAGCGATTCGATAGAGCATGATTCCAACCGCAACGTTGACAACGATGATTGTCACGTACTAAAACTTTTCTTCGCACAGGATCGGGGATAATTCTATCATGAACAGGACTTTGCCGATCTTGCTCTAATAACCACTGGTGCTAGTTTGAGGAAGTCATGAAAGATGGTTAAACTATTGCGAATACCGACCAAAGTATAAGCAAAAGGAGCCAACTTTCATGACCGCCATCGATTTTATCACAATCTT
>DAOTTR010000252.1:0-28564 GCA_034437715.1 Caldilineaceae bacterium | reverse complement strand
GCCGACTGGATATTGGAACTCCACGACCACATCCACGTCACTCGTTTCATTCGCTGTTCCTCTGGCAAATGAGCCAAACAACCCGATGCGCTTCACGCCATACTCGGTCGTGAGATAGGATAACACTCGCGTAGGCGTTCGACAATCGTTTCTCTCGTTAACATCGCACTCCTCACTGTATAAGCGACTCATCTCATCCCTGTGTATTGTACTACACTTCGCGTTGCATGAGCAGTTCGTCCGGTTCGACTGCATGTTGGGCGTGCTGTGCGGGCGAGGCAAGCGTGAACCCTAGCCGCTCCAGCAGGCGCAAGGAGCGATAATTCGTACGCTTGAGCGTCGCCAATAGGGAGTGCACGTTGTAGTATGCGCCTAGCTCGCCGATCATCGCCTCGACAGCTTGCCGAGCCAGCCCCCGGCCCCAATAGGCGCTAGCCAATACGTAGGCAATCTCCGCCACGCCGGTAGGATAGACCGTCGCTTGCACATAGCCGATCAGGGCAGAGTTGGGCAGGCGAATCACCCAATTCAGCCATTGTTGCGTGCCGTCTGCCGATTGACGCGTTTCGAGCTTTTGAAAGCTTGCGCGTAGCCATTCAGCAGAGGCAGGCGGCGCATTCTCAAATTCGTAGATGGCCGGGTCACTGAGCACGCTGAACATCGCTTCGGCGTGCGCGACGACCTGGGGCTCCAGCGTGAGGGTGGTGGTTTCGATGACGCGCATGCACGACTCCTTTTCCGGTTTTGGCCTGTTACTGGATCTGGGCGATGACGTCGCGGGTGGGCTTGACATAGACCGAGTAGAAGGTATTCCACCAGCCGCGTTCGAAATACATCTTATCCACCAGCGGTAGCAAGATAGGCGGATTGGGTATAATCCACGACGAGCGCGTCTCCTTGACCTCACCCGCCACTGCGCCTGTCACTGGGCCGCCATCCGCGGCCACAAAGGTGACCGTCCACGCATAGGGCATCTGTACAAAGTGATGACGAAAGATCGGCGTCCACTCGCCGGCTGGGCATGTGATGGTCCGTTTCATGAGTTCATCTCCCCTGGATTGTATATTCACATGGCCAGCGAATAAAAAAGAAAATTGCGGTTGCGAAAGATCTGCAAACTCAGTTGCATGGGGGCGGTTCCTGCTGGCTTGAGACGTGTGGGTGGATGGCAGCGCTCTATCGAAGAAGGTTTACATTACTATATCAACTGGTGTTGCGGGCAACGGCTTAATAGCCGCAAGTACCGTTCCTTCGGCCTGCTGTGTCCAATACAAGTCCCAGCGTAGTTGCAGATTTAGCCAAAAATCAGGCGTCATGCCAAAGAATTTTGCCAGACGTAGCGCGGTGCTAGGCGTAATGCCCCGCTTGCCATTCACGATCTCGTTGATGCGCTGATAGGGTACCTGAATCGCATCCGCCAATGTGCGCTGGGTAATGTTCATGGGTAACAAAAATTCTTCTAATAACATCTCGCCTGGATGCGTCGGCGCGCGATGGGTAGGAATCCGAACCATATATTTTCCTTTTGACTGCTTAATGATAATCGACGATTTCAACCGCATCTGGACCTAACTCTGTCCAAATAAAACAGATCCGATATTGTTCATTGATGCGGATACTATATTGACCTAGCCGGTCACCAGTTAGTGCTTCGAGACGATTGCCGGGTGGCACGCGCAATTCATCAAGCGCCACCACTGAATCCAATTGTTCGAGCTTGCGCGCCGCTACACGCCACAGTGATTGCGGACAGACACGTCGGGACGCTGGTGTATTCTTGCCGTTGAAAATATCTTCCGTCCCTGCCGTGCGGAATGATTGAATCACTTGTACATGATAGCACGGCTTCCATGCTATTACAAGTGCTGATCCATAACTACGTGCGCAAATAAAGGTGAGCAGGTATTATGGCAAAAAGCTATAGGAAAAATTATAGAAATGGGTGGTTCAGTGCCTTTAGCAATAAGACAATCACTCCTGATTGATTTAGCCAAAATATAGCTTAGTTTGTAGAGCTTTCCCTATTCTCCTTACGCTAGCATTCTGCACCCCATACGTTGCACGGTACACACATATATTTGGGTACTAGCTACATCTATAAATTACCTTGTTACTTTAATCTGTAGCAAGAGCGTAGCAAAATTGCTGGATAGTGCAGCGCCTTGCTCAATGTCGATTCTAAATTCATATCAAGTTTGTTTGACAACGAAAATGATATCAGTTAAAGCTGTGAATATCTGCGATTTGCCTTTGTATTTGAAAGTGATTTTTAAGTCAGCATTGTTTTTCTGTGTAAAATTATCCAGATATTCATTTATAACTGGTTTTAGTAAGTCCATGTTGCGCTTCAATTTCCAAGACCTAGTGAAATCATCTGTATCAATAAGTACAAGGAAAAGCCTATTCTCTGAGCCAAAACGCATCTCACCTTGGTTTTCATATAGCCATACTGCCAGCATGTGTGGATTAGCTCTTGCTTCATTGAGAATCTGCATTTTTTCTTGTTTCAACGCTTCGATCACACCTATGCATTCCTTGGTTCCTCTATCTTTCAATTTCTCAACAATTTCATAGTATATATCGTTACCTTTCGCTTTTTTATCGAATTCAATATTTAATTCTTTTGCTTTTGCTTTTAAATAAGTTAGTTCGACTGGAAATCCAAGTTCTTTTCTTTTAGCCTTTATATATTCTGCAGGCAAATACGTTACCTTTAAATCGAATGGTACATTTCTAATGAAAAAATCGACATGTTTTATTTGACCTACTGTTGGTAATACTGCCTCATGAGATTTAAAAATATGCTCGATGAGAATACTTGACCAGTGATTGTACCAACTATTAAGAACATACCCTTGAACTGCTGTGCTTATCTCGGTTTCGAATTTTGATATGAGTTTATCGTAAGACTGAAGAACTTTAATATAGCGGCTTACAAGATATTTATCCAGAGAATTTTGGTAATCGCCACCCCAATCAAATGCTTTAAGTTTGTATAGTTCGGAAACAAGTCCCTTGGTGTCTAACTTATCCAAACCGTTTTTGTTTTTCATCTCGATGTATTCGTTCAATAGCTTATGCGATTTCGCAGGATCTTTGACAAGCACGGAGTATAACTCAAAGAATTGTTTATCTAACGAAGTTTCTTTCAATCGTATGTTGTTCTCGGCAATAAACTCAGAGATGAGTTTTTTTCGAACAATAGATTTCACTTTAAGCCAAAGGAAGCCTTGCTCGTTTGAACTGAATTCTTCCAAATCATCATTTTCATGTAATTTTTTCCAATAGTTGAAGTCTTTCATTTCGATCCACTCTCACTTTTTGCTGGGAATTGGGACGACCAACCTGGAAGGTTTGTAAAGATGTTCGGCAATTGATCCCCTACAGTGGCTCGCTGCTTCTGGTATATTATAATATAGTCACTTTTCATGGCACCCTTACGATTGTCTTGTACAACAGAAGTGGCGGAGTACGACATTGGGAAGCATCCGATAAACTTTAGCACATTATATACTTTTTCGATGTTCTTCAGATATTGCCAACTTTCTTCATCACGAGCATTGAAATACAATGCTATGAGTCCATTTGGTTTGAGAATCCTAGATGTTTCCAAGAAAAACTCTGTCATCTCTGAATTATAATTGACCTTTGATTTCCGACGTTCCTTTGCATTGGAAACAACAATTTCTCTCTCAAAATCTACTGTATAGCCCAATAAGGAGTTCCATAACTCACTTAGCTCCAGATAAGGGACACGATCACTATGGGGAGGGTCAGTGCAAACAAAAGATACTGATTGTGAGGGCATTTCTTTTAGCGCTGCTCGACAATCCGAATTAATGAGCCATGCGTCATAACCTGGTGTTTCAACAGACATAGGGTCGTTCGAGACTGAATAGAAGGCTTGTTTCTGGTCTGGTAGTGCCTTTAGTAGTTTGTTTGCACGGTTTTTAAAGCAATTCCAGACGTTGATTTCAAAATGCGTATGAGGTAACCAGAACCCAATAATCCAACTACCAACCTCGATTTTGTCGTCGTTACCATTTCTCTTGCTGTTACTCCGATTTTTGATGGCAAAGACCATGTTTGACATCTGTCCAGCAGAAGATGTTAGTGTAAGAAGGAGTGCCCGTTTTAAGTGTGTTGGATAAGCAGAAAATGATTCGATGAGTAAGTCGATATTTCGTATTGCTCGACCAGTGAAAATATCACTGACTGTCATCGTTGGTTTAACATTTATTCGGGAATTAGTGAAAAATTTGAGATTTCTGAAATGTTGCGGTTTGTAATACTCGTAAGTTTTGTAGGAATTAAAGTCTAAATCAGATGGCTCTAGTTCAACTCGACTACGCCCTGTTTCAGGTTTGACCCATACAGAGACAATTTCATTTCCTTCCCAAAGATAATGAGATGCAATTTCTCCCTCCGATGTCAGATAGGTATTTCCGATTTTTTCAGAAACTGAATTTTCAATTTCAATCAATGCTTGATAGTATTCTTGATGGGAAGGGAGTTTGAGCATAAGAGATGCATGCTCTATCGAGAATGGATTGATATCAATACCGACAAATCGCCTATTTCGAAGTAAGCATTCTAACGATACTAGACCAGAACCAAGGAAGGGATCCATTACGATATCCCCTTCTTTGGTGCATTTTTCAATAAGATAACATAAGCTTTCTATGGGTTTCTTTCCCCAGTATTTATGAAAACCTGCTAAACCAGTATAAGTTTTTGGGGAAATAAAATCAGCAACCTCAGTTGCTGATTTTATTTCAGGGAATAGACTCATTTGTATTGAGTTTGATGGTTTTATGAATGTCATTATTTATTATTCCATTTTTAGTTATGGTATTACGGCATCTCTAACACAATCTAACTATGCGTATACCTACATGCCGATCTTTGGTCGGCAAACATGGCATTTACAACTGGCGAGTTGCATAGGTCACTGCTTGACGAATATCTTCATCTTCCAACTCAGGATATTCGTGCTGTAACTCATCGCGATCGCGATAGAGTGCCAGGAGTTCGAGGACACGGCGCACGGTTAGGCGTAAGTTGCGAATGCTTGGTTGGCCGTTCATGCGGTTTGGATCAATCGTAATCCGGTCAAGTTTAGTCATAGTTGCCTCCCTGCTGCTATATGCCATTGCCTACCACAAGACGGCGATTGGATAATTGGCAAATACGGCATCTCGACTCAGGAGTGGGATGCCTTCGACTTGTGCTTGGGCTATGAGCAAGCGATCAAACGGATCTTTATGGATAGGCAAGAGCGCCTCGACTGCCAACGCATGAGAAAGTGCAATCGGCAAGATTTCAAGTTGATTAACTTGCTGTTGTTCGCCAATCATAGCGGCTAAAGGCTTATCAAGTCGTAATTTGCCTAATTGGATTTTGATCGCCATCTTCCATACACTCGCTACGCTCAAAACCAGCTGGTTGCTTGCATTTTGACAGAGCAATCGCACATGCTCCGACAGGTGATGAGGAGTTGTATCCCACCAAATGAAAGTGTGGGTATCGAGAAGTACTCTCATTGGGTATCGACCCAAAACTCATCGGATAGCTGCTCATCAAAGTCATCACTCATCCAAGCCATGCCGGTGTGTAAGCCTGCGATTCGTTCAGGTGTACTCATCACTGGCGTCAGCCGTACAACCGGCTTTTGCTGATCAGTCAGCAAGACTTCATGTCCTGCTGCGACCCAGGCGAGTACTTCACTAAAACGGGCTTGGGCGTCGTTAATTTCAATCGTTGGTGCAATCATAGCGGATACCTCCTTACCTGTTATTGTATTGAAGAAGTAGCCTTCTGTAAATAGAAAGTTTGTCTCATTGTAGAGTTATCCCTTTTGGTAAAAGGTCCGTGTATTTCATACAGATTAGCAGCTACTTATTTCCTATCCACGGACACGCTCGGTCAACACCTCACCCAGCCAGCTATTCAAACTTTTATCTTCAAGTTTGGCTTTGACTGCGATGGCACGATGCAGATCAGGGGAAACTCGCACCGTGAAGGTACCGGAAAATGGTTTCTCTGGCGTTTCACCCCGTTCCGCGCAAAAAGCTAGGTAATCCTCAATCGACGCTTGAAATGCCTGGCGCAATTCCTGAACAGACTCCCCCGCATAGGTGATCACATCGCGCAGATTGATAATCTCGCCGTGAAACAAGCCTGCCTCATCATCAAACTCTACTTTGCCAATGTAGCCTTTATATTCCATCATGCTTCAAAGCCTGCCTCCTGCAAAAACCGCCGCACAGATTTCACCGCACCTTTATTGGTCTCCCGCTGTGGATGGGGCCGATGAAAAACGGCCCGTACACCATGCAAGGCGACGCGTACACGGGAACCACTACCTTCCGAAACCTCGCCACCCAGCGCAATAAACAAGCTTTCAATATCGCGCCAGATAATATCTGCGCGTTCTGGTCGAGCAAAAATTGCTTCGAGGGTCTTCCGGTGTTTGGTATTCATCCTATGATGATACCATAGATTGATACCAATATCAAGTGAAAAAATGAAAATAGATGAGGGAGCAGATCAAAGTCGTCTTTGCAACTGCGCCTTGGTCGCGCCTCGTAGCCAGTTGCATCTGTAGTGAACCCCAAATTTTTTGAAAATTGAGGGTTGACAAAGTGAAAAATTTCAGTTATTGTCTGAAATATTCAACCATAATTTCATTTTTACTCCCTACACTTTCACATAAACCAAAAATAACTTGTATACGCTTGGTATGCCGTTGGTTATCATCGCGCCACAAGCTTCATCTTGAAACGAGTTTGCCCTGTGTCTGTGACCCTGAAGGCGGTTGCCGATCTCGCGGGCGTTTCGATTGGCACTGCTTCACAGGCACTCAATCAGCGACCGAATGTTGCCCAGCGTACACGTTCGCGCGTGCTCGACGCGGCGCGTTCCCTGGGCTATCCCCTCAAAGTACACAACGGGGAAACTGAGGAACACCAACTCGCCATGATCGGCATGTTGGTCAAGCATGATGTTGACTACCCGGTGGATGTGAATCCCTTTTACTCGCATGTCCAAGCCGGGGTCGAGCGCGCTTGTCGGCAGCACCAGATCAACCTGATGTATGCGGCCATCGAGGTGGATCGCAGCAATCGCCCTGTGGCATGGCCGGCGCTGGTCTATGAAAAGCAAGTCGATGGGCTGCTCTTGCTTGGGACATTGTTGGATGAAGCCGTGGATTTTATCCAACAGCAGCGCGATCTGCCGATCGTGTTGATCGACAGCTATGCGCCCACCGTCGATTTCGACACCGTGCTCATCGACAACGCGCAAGGTACGCGCCTGATGCTTGAGTATTTGATTGCCCAAGGCCATCGCCACATTGGCTTGGTGGGCTACAATCGAAATTCTCCCCCCAGTTTTCAAGAGCGGCATGACGAATATCGGCAAACGCTCAAACGCCACGGGATCGTACAAAGCTATGTCGCCGAGTCCTTTCATTCCACGACCGAAGCCTATCGGGCTACCCAGGCGCTGCTGCAAGCATCGCCCCAGGTGACTGCGATCTTTGGCTGCATGGATTTGGCTGCGATTGGCGCGTTGAATGCCGCGCGCGATCTGGGCTTGCGCGTGCCACAAGAGATCTCGATTGCGGGATTTGACGACATCGACCTCGCCGCGGAAATGCGACCGGCGCTGACAACCATTCATGTACACAAGAAGTGGATGGGGCTGCTGGGGCTGCGGCGTCTGCTCGAACGGGTGCGCACGCCGGATCAGCCGACGACCAAAACCTTGATCGCAACCCATCTGGTGGTGCGCGATTCTGTGGCACCGCCTGCCCGGTGATTGTATGATTATGATCGGTTTGTCCTGCGTTTGACCTTTACCCACCAGTTGGCAGTAGGCAAGGCGTGCCGGGGACGGCCCAGTGGTATGACGGCACTACGCTCTGTTTTTGGGCCGTCCCCGGCACGCTCACCCTCCCTGGTACTCAAAGATGTGGGTAAGGGTTAGCCTTATCAGGGGGGCTGGATGGGGTGAATAGTACGACAACGTTAAATTTCATCCCATGCTGCTCTGAATTTATTCAGAGCCTAGTATAGCAAACGTGTTTAAACACGTTTCCCGTCTCAGGTGTTGAATGAATTCAACACGAATTTAACGTTGGCGTAATAGTTACAAATGTTGCCCGAAATTCTGTATGACGGCGGGTTATGGCCTTGCCAGTTGCGCAAATGCCTGCCCAACGAAAAATTGATAATGTTCATGCAGCGTTTGTGCGGTAATATCTTGTCGGCCAAAGGGCCCAAAGAAGGCGGCCCACTCGGCAAAATTTCCATCGGCCAGGCGCACAAGGCGTAGCGCCGCGTAGAGATCCCAATAGGGTAGATGGCTGTAGTCAATCGCCATCAACGCTTGGTAGTGCTGGGTGAAGAGCGTCATCGCCGCGCGCCCAAAGATTGTGAGCATATCCAAGCGGCTAATCGCAAAATCAATCAACGGATCGCCAATCTTTGCATCCTCCCAGTCGATCACCGCCACCAGTTGTTCATCCTGCCATAGCAGGTTCCCCGGCCAAAAATCGCCATGCAACAGCACCGGGGCATTGTGCGGTGGTAACGGCCGGGCTGCTTCCACCAACGTGCAAATCCGCGCTTCTGCGAAGATGGAAGCATCTTGGTTGGAACGCTGACCAAAGTTCTCGGCAAACCCACTTGGTTGCGTGGGCAGGCCGGCCAATGCCGGCTGCGCGCCATCAATGCCATGAATCTTGGCGAGTTGTGTGGCGATCTGCACGGCAAAAGTGGCGAGATTCGTCGGCGCGAATTCCGGCTTGCCCTCGATATAGTCGATGACAAGGGCAGGCGTGGCGAAAATCGTACCTGCTTGATCCAGATAATAGGGGGTCTGCGTGGCGAGTCCCAAGCGGTGGGTCAACTGCAAAATCTGAAATTCTGCTTGTGCCGCTTGTGGATTGCGTTGTCGCGCCGCGCTCCCCGGCTGCCGAACAATCAGCTTTTGCACGCGGCCATCCGGGTGTTCTAGCGCAAAGGCCGTCATCGTCGCCGAAATGCCGCCGGCCAACGGCCACACGCGGCGTAGTCGGCTACCGGGCGCGATGTGTTGTACCAGTTGTTCGAACTGTGGGTTACTTGTGGCGGTTGTCATACCATTCCGAAATAATAGGGGTATCAAGTAGATGGTTCATAGATAGCAATCCTATGCAAGTTGTAAGCTGAGGGCTAGGCATTGAGTATATTTCACTTTGGAGATAAATTTTAGAACGAGCGCGTAACGTGTGCCGGGGACGAGCGGAGTATAGTTTGTCAAACCGGTGTGGTCGTCGCTCGTCCCCGGCACACTGCCCCCGTCCCATAAAAAAATCCTCCGACTTCGTATTATGCTATAGGACTGTTCCAAACAGCGCACCTACTGCCGCGGTCAATCCCAGCGCGAGCGCACCCCAAAAGGTGACGCGGATTGCCGACTTCACTATGGGCGCGCCACCGACGCGCGCGGCCAGTACACCCAGCGCGGCCAGAAAGATCAGCGCGATCCCAGAGACGATCGGCACCAAGCGTGCTTCTGGCACCACAAGCACGGTGAGCAGTGGCAGGGCTGCCCCCACGGCAAAGGTGGCGGCCGAGGTGAGGGCCGCTTGCACGGGGCGCGCCGTTTGGCTCTCGGAGATGCCCAGTTCATCGCGTGCGTGGGCACCCAAGGCGTCATGGGTCATCAACTGCTCGGCGACTTGTTTTGCCAACCCGGCATCGATGCCGCGCGCCACATAGATCGCAGCAAGTTCCTCGCGCTCGAGTTGTTCGTCGCTGGCGAGTTCTTTGCGTTCACGCGCAAGGTCAGCCCGCTCGGTGTCGGCTTGTGAACTCACCGATACATACTCGCCTGCGGCCATGGACATGGCCCCAGCGACTAAGCCCGCTACCCCGGCAACCAAGATTTCGTTGCGCGCCGCGTGGGCAGCGGCAACGCCAACGATCAAGCTTGCGGTTGACACAATGCCATCATTGGCACCCAGCACCGCTGCGCGTAGCCAGCCGATTCGTTCGGTACGATGACGTTCGATATGGCTTCGGGGCATTCTCTTCCTCTCTCTCTTATACTTTTTACAATAGCGGTAGTGTAGATCAACGAGCGCCAAGCAGGTACATTTTTAGGGCGGTCAACCGCCCACTTCAATGGGATTGGTCGGCCAACCCCCACCAGACAAATGTGCCGATGATGCCGACAAAACTCATAAGCAGCACAATCCAATAGCTGATCATACCAAGATTGGCATACTGTGGCCCAGCCATGCCCGCCCGTAACGCTGGTACAGACCAAGGGAAATATTCACCCCAGCCTGTCGCGGCAATGATTTGCGCCAGGATCACTGCCAGTACCAGCGCGCCCAGTGGCGGCAGATAACCGCGCCCTGCACTGGCGAAGAAAGCGATGGGTGTGACGAGTGCAATCGTCAAAGCGGCGCTTATGGCGATGGTGATACTCCCTTGCCGGAATATCGCTGCCGTGGTGGGAGGCAGATCGATTGCGGCACCAACGCCGAGACTGATCAGATAGATGATCAGCGTCAACATGGCCGACCATAGTAGGACAACAACGAACTTGGCCAACACGATTGTGGCACGCGCCGTGGGTAACGCCAGCAAATCTTTGAGGGTATGGTCTGAATATTCTCGACCAAACACCCAACTGCTGATAAAACCAAAAAGGATCATGCCGCCAATCGCCGTTGCCTGTGCCACTAATCCCAGATAGGTTTGCCAATCGGCAGAACCAACGATGATCTGCGCTTTTGCACTGATCATGCCCATCCGACGCGCCAAGTCGGGATCTTTCATAATGATCATAAAAAACCCGCCGATAAAGGGCACGAGCGAAAAACCTAACAGCGTTAGCCACGGGATTTTGGAACGACGCGCTTTGAGGAATTCCACCCAGATAGTTGGTGCAAGGTTGCTCATCTCGTCTGCGCTGCCTCTCTGCCCGCTTCCGCTCTGCCAACCAGGCGCAAAAAGTAGTGTTCCAGATCTTCTTCTTCGATGGTGAGCATGGTGGGCGCGTGCCCGGCCTGCACCAAGCGTGTTGCGATCGCATCTGGGCGCGCCAGGGCATCCTCATGCTGCATCTCAATGGTATTGTTCGCTAGCAGTGTGGCAGCAAAGCTGGCCTCGATAAGGACGGCGTGCGCCGCTGCACAATCGCGTGTGCGTAGCACCAGCCGACGGCGACGGTTGCGTTCAAGTTCCGCGATAGCAAGTTCCTGAATCAAACGACCTTGATGAATAATGCCAATGCGATGTGCCAACCGCGCCACTTCGCCAAGAATATGGCTGGACATGAAAACTGTAACACCCTGTTCGCGCACAAGTTCGCGCAACAGCTTGCGGATTTCGACAATTCCCGCAGGGTCCAACCCATTGGCGGGCTCGTCCAGGATCAGTAATGCTGGCTGATGCATCAGCGCTTTGGCCAGCCCCAAACGTTGCCCATTGCCAAGGGAAAGTGTGCCGGCGCGCCGGTCTGCATAGGTGCCCAACCCCATAAGATCGATGATGCGTTGAACGGCTTTGGCCTCGGTACCAGGGCGCAGGCGGCGCATGGCTTCCAGGTTCTCGCGTACAGTCAGCTCTGGATAGGCGTTGGGCGTCTCGACTAGATAGCCGACAGAAGCCCACGGTGGCTTATGGCCGGCGCGGATGCTTGTTCCCAACACATGCACTTCGCCAGCGGTCGGTTTGACCATGCCCAGCAACATGCGTATGGTGGTTGTCTTGCCTGCGCCATTGAGGCCGAGAAAGGCATAAATTTCCCCCTGCGCCACCCGTAGCGTGACTTCGTCAACGGCGGTTACCGATCCATAGCGTTTTACGAGCGTATTGGTTTCAATGGCTGTGTGCATATTGCCTTGAACTATGTTGAATCGCGGATCTCCAGTGTGTTGTCTAGCGTCGTTGCTTCTGTCTACTGCGTCCAGACCGTATCGGTGCTGCTAGGTAGCGTTACAACGTTGCTACCAGATGACCCTGATTGGCTGCTGGAATCGTTTTCATGCGCAGTTGGCGCAACCCTATTCCCACCAACAGAAAGAAAATAGTGGTCAAGATTCCCTGATGTCCCGGCGACACCAACAGATCCATGCCCGGCACGATCTTGACAAACCCTTGCACAACGAGCACGTCCACCAGCGCGTTACTAATCGTGTGGAGCAATAGGGGTGGCCAGACCGAGTGGGTCAACAAGCGAAGCTCGCCATAGACAATGGAAGCTGGGACGAGACCAATGATCGCCATTGGGATGAAGGTTGCCAAGCTTTGTGTTGTTGCGGCTTGGAGCGTGGCACGGTCGAGAAGAAAGAGCAAGTAGGGAATATGCCAACATCCCCAGATCAGCCCGACAATGCTGTGCCCGACGTAATCGTTCAAGCCCAGCGAATAGACTTTGGGGGTCAGATAACCACGCCAGGCAAATTCTTCGAAAATGTTCTTGATGAATGCCGGTATGAAGCCCAACGCAAAGATCGCAAGCAGTCGCCCCCACGCGAAATCGGGAAAGGAGATCAGACCAAGCGCGCTGCCAATGAGTAAAACAACGCTGACCCCGACCGGATAGACCAGCAGGCTGACAACGTACCAGACGCCATTGCCACGCAAGGCCAGCCGGAGCCCGAAATCCTGCCAGCCATCGCCGGCAAAGGCGCGCAATAGCAATGCCGTGCTCAGCGGCACAATCAGCCAAATCAATAAACCCAACGATTGCCCGGGCGGATTGTTCATCAGCCGATCCAGCCCATATCCCAGCCACCCACTGGAGAGCACACTAAGGGTGAAGATGATCAGATTGCGCGTGGTGCGTTTTGTGCGTAGATGTTGTATGGTTATTTTGACTCGCTTTCGTAGCTGCGGTGCAACTGAAATGGTAGCGACAACCGTATTCTAATCCAGACTTCTACGATTGTCGCTACCATTTTAACATAGTATGCCGGAAGAGTAGAAGATGGCTCGCGCAACGTTCATTGGATCGATTCTGGGTTTGACAACAAAGACAAAACTCGCTACGATAGGTTTTAGGCTGTTCCAAGATGTAAACGATCCACAAATCACGTAGGGGCACGCGGTGTGGCGGCAAGAGAGCTTGTGTACACCCATTGTTTTATCCCGCCACACTGCATGCCCGTACTGGATCATTATTTTTTGGGAATAGCCTTATTGCGATTTATCTTTCAGTTTATCTTTCAGTTTATCTTTCAGTTTATTTTTCACAGAAAGGAGGTGCGTAGATGACAATGCTGCACATTCTATCCTGCCCGCGGGGCAGCGCAGAATGTCATTGTCTCTACCTACCTCCGTTTGAGGATGCATAAAGCCGTCACAGCTTTGATTGTTAGAGAGACATTGGTCACAGGCGCGTTTGCCCTGTGACCTTTTTGTTTCAAGATGATAAAGCACTTGTGCGCGCGTGATCTGTCACGTGTATTGCTTGGAACAGCGATGATAGGGTCATGGGATAGCTTCGGCTTACGCGTGACTTTTCTTTTTTGTACCGAAAACGGCCACGGGTAGGCACACCCGTGGCCGTTTTGTTTTGAAGGGGTAAACATGAATCATGGGGAGACATTTTGTGAATTCGCGCAGTAAGAAATTCTTGTCCTATTACAAACCCTATTTAGGCCTGTTTTTTGCCGACATGGCCTGTGCATTTATTGTAGCGGCAACGACACTGCTCCTGCCATTATGTATAAGATACATCACCAAAAATGTATTAGAAGCCAATCTGCCCAATGCGCTCAACCAAATCTATGCCATGGGTGCGGTGATGTTGGGATTGGTGGTTGTTCATGCAGTGTGTAACACCTTTGTTGACTATCAGGGGCATATGATGGGGGCGCTGATGGAAAGGGATATGCGCAGTGAATTATTTGAACATTATCAAAAACTGTCGTTTCGTTTTTATGATGAACAAAAGACCGGTCAGTTAATGACGCGCATCACCAATGATTCGTTTGCGCTTTCCGAATTATTTCATCATGGCCCGGAAGACATTGTCATTTCATGCTTGAATTTTGTCGGTGCCTTCATTATCTTAATCAATGTCAATCTTACGCTGGCCCTAATCGTCTTTCTCTTTTTGCCAATCATGGCGGTTTACGCCTTTTACTTTAATCAAAAAATGAAAAGGGCAATGCGAAGAAGCAAGGATCGGATTGGCGATATCAACGCACAAATTGAAGATACGCTTTCAGGCATCCGCGTTGTCAAGTCATTTACAAACGAAGAAATTGAAACGAAGAAATTTGCTTATGAAAACACGCGCTTTGTAGAGAGCAGAAGAGATGAGTATAAGAGCGAGGCATACTTTTATGAAGGGATGATGATCTTCACACAACTCATGACCATTGTCGTGATCATCTTTGGCGGGGTTGGGATTGTGAATGGGTCAGTGGATTTGGCCGATTTACTGACATTCTTATTATGTATTGGCATCCTCATCGAACCCATCAAGCGCTTTAGTAATTTCGCCCGGTTGTACCAAGAAGGCATCACCGGATTTGACCGCTTTATGGACGTGTTAGAGGTGGAACCAGATATCCAAGACGCAGCCGATGCGATTGAGTTAGCGCAGGTGCAGGGCCATGTGGAATTTAAGGCGGTCAGCTTCAAGTATCAAGCAGGCTATGACGATGTCCTCAAGCACCTATCGCTGGATATCAAAGTGGGCGAATATGTTGCCTTGGTAGGCGCTTCCGGCGTCGGTAAAACCACCCTCTGTTCTTTGATTCCGCGCTTTTATGAAGTAAGCGCAGGGGAAATCCTGCTCGATGGAAAGAATATTCGCAATATTCGCTTGCATTCCTTACGAAGAAACATTGGCATTGTCCAGCAAGATGTCTATTTGTTTGCCGGAACCGTCGCCGACAATATCCGCTACGGTAAACTCCATGCCAGTCAGGAAGAGATCATGGCGGCGGCCAAAAAGGCAAATGCCCATGATTTTATCATGGCGTTGCCCCACGGGTATGCGACAGATATTGGTCAGCGGGGCGTAAAATTGTCGGGGGGGCAAAAGCAAAGGTTGAGCATTGCCCGCGTCTTCTTAAAAGATCCGCCCATCCTCATTTTTGATGAAGCGACCAGTGCATTGGATAATGAAAGTGAAAAGGCCATTCAAGCTTCATTGGAGCGGTTAACCGACAACCGCACAACGCTAGTCATTGCTCACCGCTTGTCAACCGTGCGCAATGCCCAAAGAATTGTTGTCTTAACGGACAAGGGGATTGATGAACAAGGAACGCATGAAGCCTTAATCGCATTGAATGGCACCTATGCGAATTTATACAATATGCAATTGAGCATATAACGCATGTTACGCAGGCGTAATGACAAGCTGCGTAGGGGCATGAGGTGGGCGGCGGATCAACCTTTGGTAAAGCCCCGTGACTTGATTCGCCGCCGACCGCGTGCCCGTCCTTGCCCACTGAATCTAGATCAAGACGGGCGCGAGGGGGGTGGCGAAGAAAATTACGGGAAAAACGTAAGTTTTATCCGCCCCCCCTCCTCATGCCCCTACCTTGCGTAACATGAGCATATAAATCAGGTAACGCTTCAGTTGGGAATGCCACCATGCTGGCGGCATCTCCAACTGAAGCGTTACTCGCTTCCATGATATTACTATTCAGGAACCGCCATTAGGCTAACGTCAACGCGGGTATGCGACCAGCCCGTTGACTTTGCGGCGCTTGTTTTGCCACAAACTCTGGGTAGGTGCCGTCAAAAATCTGTAAAGCGCCATCGCGCAATTCCCAGATCTCTGTTGCCAGTTGCCGCACCAGGTAACGATCATGCGAGATCAGCAGGATCGTGCCTTCGTACTCGTCCAATACCGCTTGCAAGATCTCCTGGGCTGGCAGATCGAGATGGTTGGTTGGCTCATCGAGCAGCAGGAAGTTGGCGCCTTTGCGGGACAATACCGCTAAGGCCAAACGACCCCGTTCGCCACCGCTGAGGCTATCCACCCGTTTGTAGACATCATCGCCGCGGAAGAGATAGCGGGCCAGGTAGCCGCGTGCCGTACCTTCATCAAGCGCTTGCTGTGCGCCATCCCGCGGCAGATTGAGCAACGTTTCGAGCACGGTCTGGGTTGGGTTGAGGGTGTCATGCGTTTGGGCAAAGTAACCAATGTGGACATTGTGGCCCAATTGCACACTGCCCGATAAGGCCGGTAATGTGCCCAACAGGGTGCGCAGGAAAGTGGTCTTGCCCGCGCCATTCGGCCCGATCAGCGCGGCGCGGGCGCCCCGGTGTAACTTGATATCATCTGTCACAAAGAGCGGTTCATCATAGCCGACGATGAGATTGCGTGTGTGCAGGACAAGCTTGCCACTGGGCTGGTTGGCCGCCAATGCCATATTCATCTGCGCCCATTCGCCCGAAGGACGCCGCAATGCTTTGAATTTCTCCTTGGCGCGATCGACCTTGATCGCCCGCCCTTCGGTTTCCAACTCGTCGCTGATGCGGCGCAATTTGCCCACGGCCATGTTGCGCCCACGCCCGGCCATGTGTTTGTAGATGAAGTTCATCTCTTTGTCGAGCCGCTCATGGGTGGCGTCAAATTCCTTTTGCCGGCGCTCCCAGCGTTCGGCGCGCTGCACCACATAGGCGCTATAGTTGCCGCGGTAGGGATCAATTTCGCTGGCGCTCATCTCCCAGATGATATTGACGACGCTATCGAGGAAATAGCGATCATGGCTCACGACCAATAGCGCGCCTTCCCAACGCTGCAAGACCTTTTCCAACCACTCGCTGGCCTGTACATCCAGGTGATTGGTTGGCTCATCGAGCATTAACAGATCTGGCTCTTCCAACAACAAACGTGCGAGCAAGGCGCGCGTCTTTTGGCCGCCACTAAGATGATTCAAAGGCAGATGCCAATCTTCTGCGCCGAAATCCAGCCCTTGGAGGATCTGTTGAATGCGCGTTTCATAGTCATAGCCGCCCTGCTGTTCATAGGCGGTTTGCAATTCGCTATATTCTGTAAATAATGCCTCGGCGATCTCGCCGGCGGCCATGCGCGCTTCCAGAATCGCCATTTGCGTTTCCAGCGCGCGCAACGCCGCAAAGACCGTGAGCATCTCGGCATAGATCGTATTGTCGCGGCTGGCAAATGTGTCCACTGCTTCTTGGTGTAAATAGCCAATGCGGATGGTGCTGGCGCGATAGGCACCGCCCTCCACTGGCCGATCCAGCCCAGCCAAGATGCGCAGGAGGCTGGTTTTCCCGACACCATTCGGACCCACCAGCCCGATTTTGTTGCCATGTTCAATTTTGGCCGAGATGCCCTGAAAAATCGCATGGTTGCCAAAGGTCTGGGCCAGATTATGTGCTGTGATAATCGACATGATAATTTCCTTCTTTTACTCGGTACTCCATAAAAACAAAAAACCGTAGGTGTTCTCAACACCCACGGTATCAGTCTACTTGGTGCAGCGCTTGTCGCGTTTCACACTGGCGACTGGCAACAAAAAGCCGTGGGTGCAAGAGAAGTCACCCACGGCTGCATTGCTACAATCAACGATGCCTAGCTGTTCGAAGGCGCACTTCTCCCTTGGTCATTAGCACTGTGATTTCTAACCATAAGAATACGAACAACGATGGACATGATTGTTTAGATTTTCTACAAAAATAACAAAACAGTACAGCGCGCCTCAGCGCGTATTGAGCAATACGCAAAGTTTATCAAAAAATCGGCGCGCTGTCAATTGGTGATCCGATTCGCGCGCGATTATCTGCTTTCCGTTGAATGGGCAGAGTGAATTTTTGCAATTAGTCGATCGCGAATGGTCAATGATAGAATGGGGCAACCACGCCTAGATGAGGGACAGCGTCATCAAGCATTTTGCTTTGTGCAAAACAAAGTGACACCAATTTTTCAACCCAATTGATTGACCGATAACTGAGCGAATCTACATGAACATCAACAGCCCAATTTATACAAGCATCGACTATGAAAAAGATGGCAAACAATTTGGTCGGCTCGAAGCGCCGGTCTCGACCAATAATGCTGGCTGGGCCAATTATTACTTGCCCATCTGCGTCATTAAAAATGGCGAGGGCCCCACGGCGCTGATCTTTGGCGGCAATCACGGCGATGAGTATGAAGGCCCGGTGACGCTGCTGAATTTGGCGCGCTGGCTCGAACCGGAACAGATCCAGGGGCGCGTGATCTTGGTGCCCATGCTCAACCGGCCGGCGGTGGCCGCGGGCACACGCCTTTCTTCGGTGGATGGTCGCAATATGAACCGCGCGTTTTATCGCGAACATCCCGAAATGCAGGTCAACGAGAGCATTACCGCCATGATCGCGCACTATGTCACACAAGCGTTGATTCCCCTGGCCGACTTGGTGATCGACATTCATTCGGGTGGCCGCTCCATGCACTTTCTGGCCTCGGTGAATATGCATCGCGTGCCCGATGATCGCCAGATGGGTGCCATGCTCGACGCGGCGTTGGCGTGGGGCGCGCCCTATGTCTTTATCTATCGCGATGTGGCTGGCGAAGGCTTGTTGCCCTCCTATTGCGAACGGCTGGGCAAGGTGACGCTGGGCACAGAATTGGGCAGCGCTTCCCAATTTGGCGTCGAGATGTTGCATATTGCCGAAAGTGGTGTGAAAAATGTGTTGCGCCAACACAAAATTCTGACCGATACGCCCTTCGCTGCGCCGGCCAAACCCGCCCAAATTGTTGCCGCCGAGGGCCGCGAGGATTATGTGATGGCCCCGGTCAGTGGCATCTACGAGCCATTCCTGGAAATGGGCGATGGGGTCGAACTGGGGCAACCGTTGGGCCAATTGCACGCCATCGAGCAACCTTTTGCCAAGCCCATGGTCGTGAACGCGCTGTCGAGTGGCATCTTGATGTCGCGCCGCGCCTTTCCCCTGACCATCCAGGGCGACTGTGTGGCGGTGGTCGTGCGCCCCTACCAGGTGTAAGGTTCGCGTAGTATTCGCAGGAGACCTGTAGGGTCTGTTTACCAGCCCACATGCTCTTCCCGATCAGCGCTACAAATAAAAGAAGGAACCATCATCCATGATTCCCACCGCCATCCAAAGCCAAATTGAGCACGCGGTTGATCGTCTCTTTGATCGACAGGTGGGCTTGCTGCGCGATCTGGTCAGCATTCCCTCGCTGCGCGGGCAGGAAGCGCCTTGCCAAGAGCTGGTGGCCGCTACCCTGCGCCAGATGGGCTACGAAGTGGATCAATGGCAACTCAATGTCGCTGATCTGCAACATCACCCGGGCTTTTCGCCGGTTATGCACACCACCTATGATCGCGCCTATTCGGTGGTCGGGACACATCGGCCGCGCAGCCAGCAAGGACGCTCGCTGATTCTGCAAGGGCACGTGGATGTTGTGCCCACTGGTCCGGTCGAGCAGTGGACTTCGCCGCCCTTTGCGCCCACGATCCGTGACGGCTGGCTCTATGGCCGCGCCGCAGGGGATATGAAGAGTGGCCTGACCGCGAATCTCTTTGCTGTGGAAGCGCTCAAATTGGCGGGCTATCAACCGGCCGCGCCGCTCTACCAGCAGTCGGTAATCGAGGAAGAATGCACCGGCAACGGCGCGCTATCGACCCTGGTGCGCGGCTACCAAGCGGATGGTGTGTTGATCTCCGAACCGCACCGCGAGCAACTGATGACCGCCCAGGTCGGCGTGATCTGGGTGCAGGTTGAGGTCAACGTGGTGCCGGTTCACGCTGGCTACGCCAGCAGCACCTTCAACGTGATCGAGGCCTGTTTCCCCTTGATGCAAGCGTTGCGCCAACTGGAAACGCAATGGAACGCCGCCAAGACGCCCTCCTTTGCCGATGTCGATTATCCCGTCAAGTTTGTGGTGAGCAAGATTCAGGGGGGTGAGTGGACTTCGAGCGTGCCCGCGCGCTGCACCTTTGATGTGCGCATCGGTATCTACCCCGAATGGGATGTGACCGAATGCCAGCAGGAAATTGCCGCAACGATTCTGCACGCCGCCGCCCAAGATCCCGTGTTGGCCGCCAATCCGCCCACCATTCGCTGGCACGGGTTTCTCGCGCCTGGCTATCTTTTGCCTGCCAATACCGCAGTAGAAGCGGCCCTTGCCCACGCGCATGAACTGGTCTGCCAAAGTCCCTTGTTACATCACAAAGGCACCGCGCTGACCGATAGTCGCTTTTATGGCTTGTACCAAAACACGCCCGCGCTCGTCTATGGCGCAACCGCCAAGAACATTCACAGTTTTGATGAGGCGGTGAACCTGGAGAGCCTGCGCCGCGTGACCAAGGTGATCGCGCTCTTTGTGGCCGAGTGGTGCGGCCTGGAAGCCATGCCTGCCCAGGGCTAAAGCCCGCTTGCGCGGGCGTTGTTCTGTAGCCCCGCCATTGATGGCAGGGTGGGCATTCAATCAACATGTCACTACACCTAGAAATGGTTTGAGATGAATGCATTCCTGACGCGCAATCCGATTGTGCTGCCCGTTTACGCCCCCACCATGTTGCTTGCGATTGGCAGCGGCATGCTTGCCCCCATTTTGCCTCTCTATGCTGCCTCGTTTGGTGCCTCCTATGGCATGATTGGCCTGGTTCTGGGCATCCGTGGCTTGGGTACAATTTTGGGTGATATTCCGGCGGGCCTCTTATTGCGCCGCATGGGACAGCGCCGCTTAATGATCATCGGGCTGATCTGTATTGCGCTCTGTGGGCTGGCCATGAGTACGGCGCAGGCGCTCTGGATGTTGATCGTCTATGGGTTGGTGGAAGGCATTGGCGGCGCGCTCTGGAATATCTCGCGCCACGCCTATCTGACCGATAACGCGCCAACCGGGCAGCGCGGGCGCGCGATTGCAACCTTTGGCGGCATTTTTCGCACAGGCAATCTGGTGGGGCAGGCGTTGGGGGGGCTGTTGGGTGCTTGGTTGGGTTTGCGTGCGCCCTTTGCTTTTTATGGCATCATCGCCGTCTTCACCTTGCTTTTCCCCATCTTCTTTGGGACGGACGGTGTGCGCCATCAGGAGCATAAAGCCGGCCACGGTCATGCGGTTAGCCTGTTGAGTGTGATCCGCGAAAACTACAAGGTGTTGCTCTCGGCGGGCGTGGGGCAACTCTTTGCCCAGATGATTCGTTCGGGGCGCAACATTGTGGTGCCCCTCTATGGCGCAGATGTGTTGGGGCTGGGCATTCAAAGTGTCGGCTTGGTCATGAGTATTAGCTCGGCGATTGATGCGCTTATGTTTTTCCCGGCTGGGCATATCATGGATCGCTTTGGCCGCAAATATGCCTATGTCTCCTCTTTTCTGATTCAAGGCTTTGGCATGGCGCTGATTCCTTTTGCGCCCAATTTTTTTATGCTGGTGCTTGCCACCAGTTTGATCGGCTTTGGCAACGGGTTGGGGTCGGGCACGATGATGACGCTTGGTGCAGATTTGGCACCTAAACATGCCATGGGTGAGTTTTTGGGCGTCTGGCGGTTGATCGGTGATGGCGGTGGGTTGGGCGGGCCACTGCTGGTCGGCTCGCTGGCGGAGCTGTTGAGCCTGACCCCAGCCATCTTTGCGATTGCCGTCATCGGCCTATTGGCCGCCGGTGTGCTGGGCTTTTTTGTTCCCGAAACATTGGAGCGTCGCCCGGTCGCCGCGCCTTCGTAAGGGCAGAATCCGCTATCGTCCAATCCACTCATCCCCGCAGATAAGAATGGTTTTTCTGCGGGGATGACAACAATTAATGCACCCCCACCTTTTGGTACAGGCTGCACCTGCTCGTAAGGTGCAGCTAACCTCCCCCAGCTTGGGGCTACCCTTTACCCACAAATAGGCAGTAGGAAAAGCGTGCCAGGGACGGCCCAGCGACATGGCGCAGCTGCGAGGTGTGTTTGGGCCGTCCCCGGCACGCTACCCATCCCGGGCACAAAAGATGTGGGTAAAGATAAGAGCCCTGATTCCCTCCTTTATGCCGCAGGCAACTGCCTCCGTATGCGGGCGGGGTGAATCGTTACCGGGGACGATTGTAGTGTAATCACGCTAGCAACTCAGGCCAGGGCGGGCTCAATAATCGCGCGCAACTCGCGGACGACTTCGTGATCGGTCTCGATACGATGCTCGGCGCGGAAATCGGCCAGGGCCTGCATGAGTCGGTTGCGTGCTTCCTCGGGCATCAGGCTGGGCGAGGTGTCCGGCGCAATGGTGGACAGCAGTAGATCAGTGGCGAAGAGTTGGCTGCGCATTTCTGCCTGGAGCGCGTAAATGCGCGCCGGGCGCTCGATCCAATGGCCGAGCTCGCGGAAATTTTTATCAAAGAAGACAAAGACCGGAATGGCGCGGAACTGCCCATCCTTGAGATATTGATCCATGATATCGAGATTCTGGTCGCGCAGAAAGACGCGCACATTGAGTTTGCCACTGGCGGCGGCCAACCGGCCTAACACCGGCAGATTGTTGATCACATCGCCACACCAATCCTCGGCCAGCACCAGCACATGCAAGGTTTGCGGCAGTTGCTTGAAAAAGTCCACATCTGCCGCCACTAAATTTACCGTAGCTTCATTGCCGTCAAAGCGCTCACGGTTGCGCGTCATCTGTTCCTTATACGCGTCGTAGGTCAGCCCTTGTTCAAATTGTTCCTGGGTAACAGCCATGATGGTTTCTCCTTTTGTGTTGATTGAGCGTTAGTCCTGTTTGGCATAACGGAAAGTGCAGCAGGGTGCGCCTTGCATAATTGTCTGCTCGCGCACCAAGGCAATCTCGGGGTTGAAGCCTTCGACCAGCGAGTAATCGCGATTGCACGAGAGCACGGCCCCCAACTCGGCCAGCCCCAGCGAGCGATACATCTCGGCATAGCGACAGCGCGTGACATTGAACGAATAGCGATCCTCGTTCTGCTCAAGCACTTCGATTTCCAGCGCGTTGCCCTTGCGCCAGTCGCCCGCCGATTGGGAAAAGGCCAGCAGCGAATCGTCGCCCATAGCCGCGGCGCGCGCGGCCCCTTGTTGGCGCGCAATGTTGATGATCGTTGCGCCCAAGATCGACAGCACTTTTTCACGCTCAAACTCGGTGGCTAGTGCCTCGACAAAGGGACCAATGATGCGCGCTTCAATTTCACGCCGCTTTAACACGCCAATTTCGTTGAGGGTGTCGGGCGGCAGCGCGTTGGGGATTGCACCTATTTCGTTTGTCATGGGTTTCCTCCAGAGTACGCAATACGATGTTTCGAGCCAAAGCGGCGTTGGATCAAAGAGAGACAGAGTTGAGCGCTTTATGTAAGTCGATTTTACATGACAATTGGTTGCACTACCGCAAGTCTGCCTACCATAATCTCTGCTGGTAACAGCCTGGGCCGCGGCGCGTAACAAGCGTGTAACAACTGTTTACTGCGCGCCCAGCGGATCATCCACCCAGGGATATTTGTTGAGATCGACGCGTGTATAGGGAATCTCGGTCATGATCGGGGCAATTGCGCCGGGCGCGGCCATATAGAGAATTTGGGCAGCGATTGGTGCGTAGCCAGCATAAAAATGTTGGGTCGATTTGACGACCAATAGCTTCTTCTGCGCGGGATCGATGCCCAAGTTGCTGAAGACAGCGGGGCTAAAGACTTGACCGCGCTTGCTGTTGACGATAATATCAATGCCCTGACAGTGCAATGCCACGGCATCGCCACACGGCATCAGCAGCGGATCGCCGTCAAGCTGGGGCCAGTTTTGCACCATCTTTTCGATGATGCCCATCACGGTTACAGTCAAGTCCAGCGGATCACCCGACATGGGCCCCATCTTACCACCCAAGCGCACGGTAAGGGTGGCCCCCACGCCGGCGGCTTTGGCCAAATTGACGACGATCGGGTCCCAGATCATGGCCAGACCTGCATTGGTGACGCCACGCTGTAACAGTTCGCGCAGGACAAAGGTGGAATCGCTGGGCGCGCCACCCCCGGCGTTGTCGGCTTGATCCGCAACCACAATGGGCGCTTCGCTGCTGGCCAGGGCGCGGTCGAGGGCTTCGTGCATGGGCAGTGAGGCGGCAGTGACCGTATGGCGCATATTATAAAAACGGCGGCCCCATTCTGTTGCCACATGCTGCGCCTGCGTTTGATTATTATTCGTAATTGCCAACATGCGCGCCCCACAATCGGGCACATTGCCCCAGGGAAAACAGTGCGCCAGTGAGAGCGACAGGACGCCATGCTGCCCTTCGGCGGCCATCATGGCGTCTACAAAGGAGCGCATGGGTTCGTAGGGCGTATAATAGAAGCCGATCATGTGACAATCAAAGAGCGCCATGGTCGGTTTGATCTTACCCGCCTTAGTATCCACGGCCAACTGAAACAACTCCTTGGCGCGCAGCCCCACATCCACATGCGGATACTCTTTGTAGATCACAATCAGATCGGCCTGATCGACCATCTGCTGCGTCAGGTGACAGTGCAGATCCAGATCGACGCCGATCACCGTCGCTGGCCCGACGATCTGGCGCACGCGCGTGATCATATCGCCCTCACAATCATCGTAACCGTCGGCTACCATGGCGCCATGCAGGGGCAGCAGCACAATATCGACCGGCAACTCGCGCTGCAAATGCGCCAAGAACTCGTCGCGCAACCCTTCGTAGACGTGGCGCACGGTCAATCCGGCTGGTTGGGCACCGGCGGCCAGGCTAAAAACAAAGTCATGTCCCCCGGCTGCTGCCAGTTGTCGGAAAATCTCTAAATCGCCAACTTCGGCCGCTCTGTCGGCGGTGTAATCAGCGGGACGGATAATGTCAAAGTCTTGCAGGCCGGTGGGCATAGGTGAAAAGGTGTTGGTCTCAGTCGCCACCGAGGCGAGAAAAATTTTCATGGGCCTATCCTTGGTTGTGGCAGGTTGGTCAAGGGAAGCGCGTTTATTGATAACTCGTTCCGTCTGTGGCGCGCTGGCGATTACCGCCGCTCATTATAACACAGCGTTATCGCGCATGGCTCGTGTCTCCGTGTTCCTTACATGGCACCCGATTGACATGCCATCGCTCGCCATGCTATCCTTTCCTTCAATCATTCCCCAACCCTAATTCGATACAAAACCTGAGCGAGGAGAGTCCCTGTGTCTGCTTTAGCGACTGACCGGGCAACTGCGGTGCAAGCGACCCCGGCTACACCCAGCGCAACCGAGCGTTTTTTCTTTGATAACAATGGTTATCTCGTGTTGGAAAATTTCCTGCGCGCCGACCATGTGGCGCGTCTGCGCGATGCGCTGGATCGTACAGTGGCGCGGCGACGTGCGTTACAAGCACAAAAAATGCCTCACACCGGCATGACTCAAGTGAAAGGTGAACAGAGCACACGCATCTTTTACATTCTGGACGATGACCCGCTCTTTTTAGAGATGCTCGACTGGCCGCCGCTTATGCCCTATATCAAGGGCTTGCTCAACCCCAAGCCCCACCACCACGCCTCCGACGCGATTGTCGAGGTGGGCAGCGAATTGTGTAACCGTACTATGGGCTGGCATGTCGATGGCCACGATAACGGTTTTCGCAATCTAGGTCGCCCGATTCCGTTGCTGCAACTCAAGGTGGGGTATTATCTCACCGACATGACCGCACCCGGCCAGGGTAATTTGACCATTGTCCCCGGCAGCCATAAAGCGTTGCACGATCCCGACCCGGCGGACTTGAAGCGGACCGATCTCTTTCCGGGCGCGACCCAGGTCTGCGCGCCTGCGGGAACCTGTATTCTCTTTCACAACGCGCTCTGGCATTCCAGCGGCCCATTTACCAAAACCGATGGTCAACGGATTATTCTCTACTACGCCTATGAACATCCGTGGATGATCGCTTCGCAAGAGCATTGGGGCTATACCAAGGCGTTTTATAACGCGCTCTCGCCTGAACGGCGCGCCTACTTTCATGGTTTCGTGTTTGATCCACCAGAACAGCGTTGGGGCTAAGCAACTTAATGACACCACTTTCGGTATACGCAGAAAATTCCCACTACGTGCAATTCCGCGGCCAGCCGACGATTTTGATGGCATCGGGCGAGCATTATGGGGCTTTGCTCAATGGCGCGTTCGACTATCACACCTATTTTGACACGCTGGCGCGTGCCGGTCTCAACCTGACGCGCATCTTTACCGGCACCTACCGCGAAATTCCGGGCGAATTTAATATCGCTGATAATATGCTCGCCCCGCAGCCCGCCGATTTCATCTGCCCGTGGCCCCAGACTGCCGACGGCAAATTCGATCTCAGCCGCTTCAATGATGCCTATTTTGCGCGCCTCCATGACTTCATGCGCTACGCCAATGACAAAGGCATTGTGGTCGAACTGGTCTTCTTCTGCTTTTGGTACAACCAACCACTTTGGGCGTACAGCCCCATGCACCCGGCCAACAACGTGCAGGGCATCGGCCCCACCGACAAGGAACTGGTCTTTGATTTGTCTTCGACCGCGATCATTGCCGTGCAAGCCGATCTGGTGCGCAAGTTGGTGACCGAGTTGAATGCCTTTGATAATCTCTACTATGAAATCTGCAACGAACCCTATAGCCACCATGACCACAGCACCTTTCTCGAATGGCAGAATTACCTGGCCGAGGTGGTGGTCGAAACCGAAGCGGCCTTGCCCAATCGCCACCTAATCGCACGCAATGTGCAGAACAATACCCGGCGCGTCACCGATCTGCATCCGGCTTTCTCGATTGTGAACTTTCACTATGCCCTGCCCGAAGCGGCGCACTGGAACTATCATCTCAACCTAGTACTGGCCGACGACGAGACAGGCTTTGCCGGCCAAAGTGCCACGCCCTATCGCAAAGAAGCCTGGCAATTTCTGCTGGCCGGTGGCGGCATCTATAGTCACCTGGACTATTCGTTCACTGTCAATCAACCAGACGGTACCTATGCGGACTGGCAGCAGACACCGGGCTATGGTGGACCCGATCTGCGCAACCAATTGGCTTTTTTGCGTCGTTTTCTCGAAGAGCACTGGGTTTGGACGCTGGCCCCGCACAATGAAAGCTGCCCTTCCAGCCGCGGCGCAATGCATGTCCATGTGATGGCCGATCCGGGCCGCCTCTATTTGATCTATCTCAACCAACAACCGGAAGAGAATCGCTTGGTGGTCAATCTGCCTGCAGGCAGCTATACCATCCAGTGGATCGACCCGGTGGCTTGCCAAACGCTGCACACTGAAATCCGCGATCACGCCGGATCGCGCCTGTCACTGACCCCACCAAGTGGCGCAGATGATCTGGTGCTGGTGGTGCAAAAACAGGCAGGAGCAAAGCCATGAACGCCACTGTAACAGACGAATAGCGGATATCGATACAACAGGTAAAACCTTCAAGCAAGGAGTCTATATAAGCTATGCTTTCTTCTACCCAACGCCGCAGCCGCTTGGCGCTCGGCGGCACTGTCTTTGGTGACCAGAGCGATGCAGGCTGGCTGGCGGTGATGCAGGCTGCGCTGGCCAGTGGCATCAACCATTTTGATACAGCCAGCGGCTATGACAATGGTCGATCCGAAACGTTGATCGGGCAATTTATGGCGGCCCAGCCAGAGCGGCGTGAAAGAATTTTTGGCTCAACCGGATCTCATGTGGTTGACAGCGTCGAATCAATTCGACGCCTGCTATGCCAAACTTGCTTAAGCAGGTTTTTCGTGGCAGCCGCCGGTTTCAACCGGTGGTATCCTTGTCAACCACATGGATTCCAAATGAGCCGAATTTTTCTGGCATCCAAAGCCAGTCACAACGAAGTGACCGCGCAGCAGATGAATTCGCTGCTGGCGCAGAGCCTGGCGCGCTTGCAGACCGATGTGATTGATCTCTATTACATTCACTGGCCGCGCCAAGGTCAGGATTTGCGACCCTGGATGGAGGCGCTGGAAAATGCCCGTCAGCAAGGGAAAATTCGCGCAATCGGTGTGAGCAATTTCTCGGTCGCGCAGATGGCACAGGTGGCGACAGTGGGCACGATCGACGCCCATCAACTTGGGTATAATCTCTTCTGGCGCTTTGCCGAACGCGACATCATTCCCTATTGCCAAGCCAATCAAATTACGGTAACCACCTATAGTTCGGTAGCGCAAGGGGTGTTGACCGGCAAATTCGCACGTCAGCCGCAGCTTACCGCTGATGACAAACGGCCCACGACGGTGCTCTTTGACCCTGCAATTTGGCCCCATGTCTACGCGGGGGTTGAAAAATTGAAGGTGCTGGCCAGCGGCGTTGGGCGTTCACTCAACCACCTGGCCATCCGCTGGGTGCTGCAGCAGCCAGCGATTGATACCGCCGTGGTCGGCGCACGTATACCCGCCCAAGTCGCGGACAATGCCAACGCGCTCACCGGTGACCTGCCCGCTGATCTCTTCGCCCAAATGACGGCCATCAGCGATGAGGTGATGGGATATATTCCCGATACAGGCAATCAATATCGCTACTATCCGTAGCCACGGGCTGCTTACGGGTTACCTGTTACGAAATTATGTAACAGGTAACCCGTACCACTGCTTACTCTGCTCACTTGGCGGCGGCCTCTAGCATGGCGGCGCGCACTTCACCCTGATCGGGCGCGGTGAC
>DAOTTR010000251.1:0-42226 GCA_034437715.1 Caldilineaceae bacterium | reverse complement strand
TTATCGGTCTCTGGCTACTAGTCACGGCCTACGTCATTTATTTGGGGCAGCGCCAGGGGCAATTAGAACAGGAACTGCATTCGTTAGAAGAAGCGCTGACCGACCGCGTGCGGCAATAGATCGCGCACGCGTAGGGGCAGTTACAGCGCACCTTATTGATAAAACCCTTAAAAGTCATCCCTAGTTTCTGGTGTAGTAACGGGCTTATTTGGTTGACTTTTACATAGTTTGTCTAGTAGGTAGCGTATGATACAGTAGAAAGCCGTGCGTTTGGTGTACGGCACGTAGAGGAGAGATTGTATGACAGAGATGGTTCAAGCACAACAGAAAGTCAATCCGCCTAGGAAAGCCAAGTTGAGCAACGAACAAAAGGGCAGTCGGCTGGTGATCTTTCTGCACGCCTTGGCTTTTGTGTTGGGCTTTGCGGCTGTCTTTACCCTGATTGGCTCAGCCGCAGGCTTGCTGGGGCAGAGCATCAACCAGTACTTACCCTATATTCAACGCTTTGGGGCAATACTCTTGATCCTCTTTGCGCTGATCACGCTTGGCGTCTTTCGCTGGCTGGTGCAACGCCTGACCGAACGGCCAGCATTGCAAAGTAACCCCGCAGCGGTCGCCCTGGTGAGCATTCTAGAATTTTTTAACACGCTCCTCTATACCGAACGGCGCATTACCGAAATGCACAAGGTCAACCAGAATTGGGGCTATGTGAGCAGTGCTCTGCTGGGCGTGAGCTTCAGCGCGGGCTGGCTGCCCTGTGTGGGACCAATTCTTGCTAGCATTTTCTTTTTGGCACAGGACAGCGCCACGGCGGGGCAAGGGGCCGCGCTGCTGGCGATTTATAGCCTGGGCTTGGGTATTCCCTTTTTGATTGCGGGGGCAGCCTTTAGCAATGTTTCGCGTTTCCTGCGTCGGCTCAATCGCCATGCTAACGTTGTGAGCATTATCAGTGGCCTCTTTCTGCTCTATGTGGCCTATCTGCTGTGGACAGACAGTTTGGCGCTCTTAACCACGCGTTTTATGTTTCTCAATGAATGGGTCTTTACGCTGGAAGATTGGGTTTCGGTTAGCTCCGGTACCGGTGGTGACATTATTAGCCTAAGCTTTGCTGCGGCAGCCCCCTTAGCCTTGATTGCCGGACTGATCAGCTTTATCAGCCCCTGTGTCCTGCCACTGGTGCCAGCCTATATTGGCTATCTCAGCGGGGCAGCGGTCAATGGCGGCAACAAGGGATAGGAACGGTAATCAGTGTTCGCGGCAACCAAACCCATGCAAGTCATTCTCTATAGTAAGCCCGACTGCCAACTCTGTGAAGAAGTCAAGGCCGATCTCCTATCTGTGCAACCAGATTTTGGCTTTGTCCTGTTTGAACGCAATATCGAAGAAGATGCCGAACTCTTTGCGCGTTTCCGCTATTTGATTCCGGTTGTGGATATTGAAGATCAGCCCTTGCTCTATCCACCCCATACATGGAGTTCGGTCTATCAAGCGCTGCATAGTGCGCAACAAACAGGACAACAGTCCGATGCGCCGAAAGGCAACGGCTAATGGTGGAACCGAACAATGCGCCACAATTACGCCAACCAGTGGGTTCGCCACCACCGCGCAGTGGGCTTGCGATGGCAGTTGATCGATTGATCAATGGTGTTGCCCGGCATTGGCTTGCGCTCTTTAACACAGCCTGGGCGATTTACCTCTTGCTTCCGATAACGGCTCCCGTATTTATGCACTTTGGTTGGTATACGCCAGCGCGCGTACTCTATGCCGTTTATGCCTTTGCCTGCCACCAGTTGCCCGATCACAGCTACTTTCTCTTTGGGCCGGATCCGGTACCGCTCACGCCCACGTTGGAAGCAGGGGGTATGGCATCGGCACTGGATCTATTCCAACAGCGCCTCTTTCTGGGCAATTCCATGCTTGGTTACAAGGTTGCCATTTGCCAGCGCGACATTGCGATCTATGGCGCGGTGCTGGTCGCGGGCCTGATCTATGCATTGGTGCGCCAGCGCAGTCGCCAACTTTCCTTATGGGTTTACTTGCTCTTTTTGATCCCAATCGGCGTTGACGGCTTTACACAACTACTTGGACTCCGCGAAAGCACCTGGCAGTTGCGCACCCTTACAGGCGCACTTTTTGGCGCGGCATCGGTCTGGTTTGCCTATCCCTATGTGGATGACGCCATGCAGGAGATCCTGGCCCCACCCCCACCCCGGCGCGCGGTACCTTCCTAGTACAGTTGGGCGTAGATACCACGGCAGTTAATCAGGCACGTTACTCGTGTACATCATGGTAAAAATAGGGTACCTTATTACGCCGGGATCTACTAGGGCCAGCCTCATCATGGGCGATTTCTCGCTTTGCCCTGGGGGTGCATTTCAATTTTTGGGAAGTGTGCCGGGGACGAGCGGGATGCAGTTTGTCAAACCGGTGTGGTGGTCGCTCGTCCCCGGCACACGTTGCGCGCGTGCTAAAATTTACCCTCAAATTGAAATGCACCCTTGCCCTGCTGAAATTCGACAAAGTGGCCGGTCACGCGGTATACTATTCTCTTGTGAACAGAAGATTGAACCCAAAGGGCTGGTAGCCTCAGTAATGAATGTGTCACCGCCCAGTTCTACTGTTCAGATCCGGGTAAATTGCAAAATAGCTGTAGCGGTTCGCCCCCAATTTTAGGGGATAGGCTGAATCGCTATCAGTAGATCGATAAACAAACGAATCATTTTAGACAATTAGGAGTTTGAAAAATGGCCAATATTAAATCGGCAGAGAAACGAAATCGGCAAGCGCCGCAGCGCGCGGCACGCAACCGCATCATGCGCAGCGGGGCCCGTACCGCGGTGAAGAAGGCGCGCACCGCCGTGGAAAGCAACGATCCAACATCCGCTGAAGCCGTCCAGACAGCAATCAGCGCATTGGATCGCGCGGCGAGCAAAGGCGTCATTCACAAGAATAATGCCTCGCGCCGCAAGAGCCGCTTGATGCAAGCACTCAACAAAATCAATAGCGCAGCCTAAGTCAAACGACTGTACTGGATTTCGCGGTAAAATCAAAAAGGCGGGAACTGTACACAAAACAGTTCCCGCCTTTTTGATTGGCCCCATTTGCGCGCGTTAGGCGCGGCAAGACCCTAACACACTAATGCGATTATTTGGCAACCAGGGGCAAAAAGAGCGTCTGGAGACTTGGCAAGCTGCTACCAAGGGGCGTTACCGTGGCATCGGTACTCCCACCAACATCTGGATCATCAGTCACCAGTTGCCCTGACCCGCCGGACAATCCCGTCTGCACGGAAATGTTGGCCTGATTTTGAATGACACCCTCCACGCCTTCAATGGCGCGCATTTGATAACTCATCAACATGCTTTCCCCGGCGGGCAAGCGTGCAATATCCACGCGCATGGTGGCCTCGCCGCTACGGTTGCCTTGCACCACCTCGCCCAGGCTCGGCGAAACTGAACCCGTAATGAGTTCAAGACCAAGGTTGGGCAGATCAACAATCTGAAGACCGCCAGCCGCGCCATTGCCCGTATTATGCAACGTTAAGCGATAGATTAAAATATCACCGAATGAGACCACGTCATTACCATCGCTATCGACAAACAGATAATCGATCAAGGTCGCTTGCAATTGCGCAAAGGCGCGCAAGGGGGTACGTGTTGCATCATTCGCCTCACCTGTATCGGGATCATCGGTCTCGACATCGGCAAAATCGCTACTGCGAATGACGCCTTGATTTTGAATGGCTGTCACAGCGAGTGGCAGTGCAGTATTGACGCGCACATTGAAACGGATCGTCGCAGTTGCGCCATTGCCGGCCAGATCGCCAAGGTCCACCTCGACACCGCTGTCGCCACTGCCATTACCCAGCGTGACAGAGCCTTGGCTGCTCTGCACATTGTGCAGCAATGTGCTGTTCGTGTCTGGGGTGTCACTGAACGTTAGATTGCGCGCCCCGGCATTGCCATTATTGCGAATTTGGATCGTATACGCTATGGTATCCCCAGGTGATGGCACGCCATCATTATCCGCATCCACCAATAGCGCATCCTGCTTGGTGGCCAGGATCACAAAAGTGCGATTGACAGATGTCGTTACGCTTGCCGCATTATTGCCTGGGGTCGGGTCAGTACCATTCGCACCATCATCCGCAAGGGTTGCGTTATTCGCAATGGTGGTGACGCCAGCCGGGAGGGGTGTCACGACTTTCACGGCAAAGTCTACGGTGGCCGTTGCGCCAGCAGCCACGGTGCCAACTAGAAACTGACAGCTTGTCTCGCTGCAATTCCAACCAAAGCTGCTGCCATCACTATCAAAGGTGGTATGTAGTGGGCGTGTCTCATTCAGCACAACGCCAGTGGCGGCCTGGTTGCCCTGATTCGTGTAAGTTAGCTGATAGATAATGATATTGCCCGGCGTAGCCGCGCCCCCGCCATCACTTTTGGTGAGTTTGAGATCTGGCGTCGCAGCTAATGGGGTGGTTTGGGTAGCGACAGCTATCTCGGCAACGGCGCCTGTCCCAATCGCGGCGCGGTTGCTGAGCTCTGTCACGCCGGCGGGCACAGTAGGATCGACTTGTACACGAAAGTCAATATCGTCACTCTCGCCTGGCACCAGGGTATTGACCGTATATTGGCAAATGGTACCAGCCGGCGCGTTAGGTGAGCAACTCCAGCCACTTGGCCCAACAAAAGTAGTATGTGCAGGCACCTCTTCGGTCAGCACCACATGGGTCACAGGGATCAGACTGTCATTGGTGTACTCTAGCGTGTAGACAAGTGACTGGCCTGGGTTGACAGTGGCTTGATCAGCATCCTTGGTAAGCGTTAGCGCGGGAACTGTCTGTCCAGCGGCATCATGGGTGCTGCTGACAAAGGTGCCGATCAAAATAAAAAGCAGATAACAGGCAAATTTACCATATTGTTGAACAAACTCAATTTGTTTTTTTGCGATCATTTTTTTTGCGATCATAATATCTATTCCTGGAAACTGGAAACGGGTACACATCAATCGAGTACAGCGTTACGTAAGTTTTGATGGTTTCGTAGGTCACGTTTGCAACGTGACAATCCGCCCAAGGCTACAACAGCGCCCTATACGCAAATCAGATTGAAAAACCGAGTTTTTGAGCGTCGCTCTGGTTGATGGCTCAGGTGCAAAGCCGTTTGGCGCTTGTTCGGTTAAGACCCGGATGGTTTGCATGGAACTAGCCTGTCACGTTATAAACGTGACCTACGAATGCATCCTAATTCTGCGTAATTTCGGTAACAGTCTATTCGTGCGATCGTTTGCGCGCATCTCAACCCAATCTGTACGTTGGTGATTGAATAAAAAAATTATCGGCGCTTTTATGCTGCCAAAGCAAACAGGGCGCGAATTCACCGTTATTTTTTATACTATTTATCGTCATGACGCTTAGAATCCTTCGCGCCGATAATTACATTGCGCTATCAATCTACAACAAATTTATGATTCGGGTGAAGGATTTTGTCATCTAAAACGATTAAATATAGTACGAGCAATGACTAAATACTTGCATGTTGTATAATTTTACAGCAGATCGATAGTTACATTTATGATGACGCAATTTTCTAGAAAAAATTATGACTGATTTTGAACAATATGTTGGACCTTTTCGATTACACAGTGAGGTTGGACGCAGCCCGCTAGCGAGTCGCTATCGGGGTACCGATACCAGAAATGCGCAAAGCGTTGCAGTCTATCTTCTAAATGCTGATGCTGCTCAGCACCCGGCCACTGTACAAAACTTTCTTGCGATTGGGCAACGGGCGATGCGCCTCCGCCATTCGGGCATTGTACAAGTCCTCGCGGCTGGTGAGGCAGACGGCGCCGTTTATATCGCGACCCAGTGGGTGCGTGACCAGTCACTGGGCGAACACTTGCGCCGTTCTGACCGCGCCATCGACATTGAAACCGCCGTCTATGTGATGATAGCTGTAGCGGCCGCGTTGGATTATGCCCACAGTGAAGGATTTACCCACGGCCATCTTACGCCAGATCAGATCTATGTCACCAATGACAACGCGGTTTTGCTCGACGGCTTTGCAGAAGCTGTGCGTGTCGATGAAATAATGCAGACGCAAGCCCTAGAGAAGACCGAAGATACAGCAAACATAGAAGTTACGGCAACACAACCACTACGCTTCATCTCGCCTTTTATGGCGCCCGAACAAGCCCAGTCTGGTCAATCCTTCAATTTACGGAGCGACATTTATAGTCTAGGGGCAGTTCTCTACACCATGGTCGCAGGTCGCCCACCTTTTGAGGCAGCGGACACCCATGAACTTCTCCAGCAGATTGTAAACAAGCCGCCGCCATCCCCAGAAACTGTCAATCCTGCGCTGCCCGCCGCGATTACCTTTGTGCTTCACGCCGTCTTGGCCAAAAATCCTAATGCGCGTTATAGCAGTGCAAGCGAATTTGCCAGCGCATTTCAGCAGAGTAGCCAGTGGAATGTTGTAACAACCAGCGAACTGGTAACGCCCCCCCCCGAACGCGTGGCCGTCAGGAAAAAGGCGGTACCAGCCCGTAACAAACGCCGCAGTATTACCGCCATTCTCCTATTTCTGATTGTGGCAGCGCTGGGTTTCGTGATCAGCAGCACCGCAGGCTTCGGGCCATTGGGCGATCGACTTGCCCAGGGCCAACAGGCTGAGCAAACGAATATGCTTGACCGCCTACGCAGCCTTTTGCTACCCCCACCAGGGGTCTCTGTGCAACTCACAGCCAATCCAGCCGCATTAACCCCATCGGTTTCGGTGACATTGACCACCCAAGCACCTGCGATTGCGCTATCGCTGGGGGTAAGCGCCACCACTGCCCAAAGTTCGGCATCAATCACCCCCATTTTCAATGCCCTACTCAATAATATCACCACGACTGCTACGATTGCGGCACTGTCAGTTAGCACACCGACACCCACAGCAACACCCATAGCACCCACGCGTACGCCCATCCGAACACCGCTGGCATCGCTTTCCCAGAGACCAACAGTGGCGCGGACAACCACGGCAAGTGTCGGTAACACAAGCCCCAATGACCCTCCGCTCGCGCTCGATCCGCTAGGCTTGTTGACCAATGCAGTCGCCGCCGGGAAGGTGGTCGTTACGGGCAACGCCGCCCCTGGCACGCAAATTCAATTGCAGATCAATGGGGAAAACAGTGGCAGTACCATCACGAAAGCAACCGGCACCTGGCTATTGATGGTTACCTTGACCGAACCAGGTGACTACACCTTGGCCGCACAGGTAGTTGATGCCAGTGGCATGGTCGAGGAGAGCGTGCAAAGCGTGATCACAGTCACAACCACAGTCACAACCACAGTCACAACCACGCCCACAACCACGCCCACAACCACGGTAGCGACAACGGCAACAACAACGAGAACGACAACCGCAACGACAACCGCAATGACAACCCAAACAGCGACGGTGGTTGCAACCGTGACGCGTACGCCGACAGCCACCGAGGCTCCGACAATGACAGCGACTGTCGTGGCGACGCCCACTGCGCTAGCAACCGTCACCCCTACCCCACCAGCCACGGCCACGCCAACACAGACAGCGCAACCAACCGCGACGGTGATGCAAACGATGACCACTACGCCGCAGCCGACAGCCACCCAGACACCCAGGCCCACAGCAACGGCAACAAATACACTATTGCCGACCACTACTCAGACGCCGCTGCCGACAGCCACCCAGACACCCAGGCCCACAGCAACGGCAACAAATACACTATTGCCGACCACTACTCAGACGCCGCTGCCGACAGCCACCACGACAATGACCAACACGCCGCGCCCAACAGCAACCGCCACCAATACACCATTGCCGACCGCCACCGCAACCAATACACCGCAACCAACAGCAACCTCAACCAATACACCGCTGCCAACCGCGACCAACACGCGGCCACCGACCGCGACCAACACGCCGCCACCGACACCGACGCCAGCCGCGGGTTCGATTGAGCCAATCTCGCCCAGTGATGGTGACAGCGCAAATGGCGGCGAACGCGCATTTACCTGGTCGGCAGATTTCACGCCGTCGGCGGATTATGCCTTTGAGTTAGTCTTCTGGAAACCAGGACAAAATCCACTAGTGAATAGTATCGGCATGGCGGCCCCCACGACGAATCTGAACGTTACGCTGGATCTAGATCGGCTCGATGAACGACTGGGAGCGTTGTTCGATACCGGTGAGTACGAGTGGGGTGTTTTGCTCGTACGAACCACGCCGGCCTATGAACGCGTACAGTATCTAGGCGGTGGGCGACGTTTTATTTACTACCGCAGTGGTGGGGGTGGAGATTCTGGTTCAGGAGGACCATCATCAGGCGAATAACGATGAACCAAAAACACTATTTTTCACAACGGTTCTATGTATGGGCGCTGATCACAATTGCGCTCACGCTTTTCTCAGCCCACCTTGCTTGGTCAAAACCGCTTACGGTGGCGATCAATCAGTGGACGCCCACCGCTGTGCTGCCAGAGGGCGTAGTCGGTCGCAATCTGGTAACGCACAATGACTTTGTCTATTTTGTTGGTGGGAAAAATGCTAGCGAAAATCCCATCGCCACGATCTATGGTGCATGGATCAATGCCAGCGGTGGGCTAGCTGGGTGGAATGTCGCTGGTCAGTTGCCGTTGCCGCTCTATCTCCATGCCGCAGTGGTGGCCAACGATGCCCTCTTTGTCATCGGCGGCTGGGATGGCAAAGCAACACGCGCCGAAGTCTGGCGTGCGCCTTTAGCAGGCAATGGTACAGTGGGGGCATGGACACCAATGCCAAGCTATCCCTTGCCCCTAGATTTGCACGATGCCGTTGTGCTCGATGGACGCATCTATGTCGTGGGCGGTTGGAACGGCACCCAAGCGCAACAAGCCGTTTACAGTGCCCGGCTAGAAGGCAGCGGTCTGGGGGCTTGGCAACTTGCCGGCAATCTGCCACAAGCCCTCTACAGAGTAGCCGTGACTGCGGATACCGAGCAACTTTATGTCACCGGTGGCTATGGCCCAGGCGACACAGCTTCCGCCGCGGTTTATGTCGCTGGCGTCAATAGCAATGGCACTTTGCTCGGCTGGCAAGGCTATTCGCTACCGGTGGCGGTCTATTATCATAAAGCGGTCATTCACGATGACCGGCTGGTAGTGCTGGGTGGGCGCGATAACAGCCAACCCTTTGCACAAGTTTACGCCGCGGCGATTGATCCGAATGGGGTCTTGGGGAGCTGGCAAACCGCGCCAGCGTTGCCGCTTGCTATCTATCGTATGGGGGCTGTCACTGTGAGCCGTCATGGATCGGACTATATCTTTGTGGCAGGCGGTGCGCGCAATGAAGCGGACTATCAGACGGCGGTCTATCACTCGGATGTGCCTTCGCCATCCACGCCGACACCCACCCCCACACCATCGCCGACGCCAACCCCCCAACCAGGGATTATTCTGCAACTGCGCAGCGATCCACAACACTGGATTGCCCCTGGCGAAGAACTAACCTATCTCATCACCTATGAAAATCCAAGCACCACGCCTTTATCTGCTGCGGTCATCACCAACCGCATTCCCGGCCACCTTGAACTGGTAGCCAATAGCATCCAAACAACGCAAGGCGTCTCTTCCACCACGGGCACCCAGGCTGGCAGCGAGATCACGTGGCAACTGGGCACGCTAGCTGGCCGGGCCACGGGCCAAGTAAGCTACCAAACGCGCCGCCCACTACCACCAACGCCCGTCGTGCCACCCGCCCTAGTGATTGAAGCCGAAGCACCCGCCACAGCCAGCCAAGGCAGCCAGGTCACCTATACCTTTCGGGTTACCAATCATTCGCCAACCTTGTTGACCAATCTTGTTATCACCGATACGCTACCCACAGGCGCGACCTATGTCAGTGGGGGTGATGGACCCCCTGTCAACAATATTGTGCGCTGGTCGGTGCCTACACTGTTGGCGGATAGCTCGTTTACGCTACCTTTGGTGGTTACCGCCCACCAGAGTTTGGTCAATAGCAACTATCGGGTCACGGCCAAAGAAGGGCCTTTCAGCAATGGCCGCACAACAGTAGTGACGCTGGTCAATGGCGAGCCCCCCTTGATCGGGGATGGGGTGATTCTGCTGAACGAAGGCGCACGCATGACTTGGACAAGCCAGGGACAAAGCGCAACGGCCGAAAGCCGTGTTGTCTATACTCCTGGAGCCAACCTCTACCTTCCCCTTGTCCGGCGCTAGATAGCGCAAACGGCATCGAAGCGGCGAGGGGTAATGGCAAGCCATTACCCCTCGCCGCTTTATGCTTTATGGGGGTGTTTGCCATTCACCCGCGCCGTTGAAATAGTCACAAATTGTTTGCAGCGGGCACAATTCACACTTGGGCGCACGCGCATCACAGAGGGTGCGGCCATGCTGAATCAAGTTGATATGCAGTGTGTAAAAGGTCTCTGGTGGCAACAAACCTTCCCAGATCGCCTTGAGTTTTTCGGGTGTGGCGCGCCGTGGCCCAATGCCTAGCCGCTGGCTAATCCGCTGAATGTGCGTATCGACGGGGAAGGCACCGCGATTAAAGCAAAAAAGCAGGACAATACTGGCCGTCTTGTGCCCAACCCCTGGCAGCGTGGTCAAATAGGCGAACGCCTCATGCACGGGCAGAGCAGCAAGATGGGCCAGCGTATAATCGCCCTGATCGTGTTTGAGTCTTTCCAACGTGGCCACCAGATGGGTTGCTTTCTGCTGCTGCATACCCGCCGGGCGAATCGCCTCTTTGATTGCGGCGAGCGGAGCAAGCCGCACAGCATCCCAATCCTCACCAAAGCGCGCTTTTAATTGCCTAAAGGCTCGCCCACTATTGGTGTCGTTGGTGTTTGCGCTTAGAATAGTACCAATGAGTTCATCCACCACATCGGGACAGGGTATCCACATTGGCTCACCAAAAAACGCTTTCAATCTTGCATAAATTTGCTGTGCTTTTGCTTGCTTCTCCAATCCGACTCTCCTCATCCAGAACACAAACGCGCCATAAAGCTTAATAACGGCAGAGACAGCTTAATCAGAGGTACGCTATACCAATCAGCCCTTGGCTGGCGTAGTACAGAGCCATAGATATCACTCATTTTGTCACCAGAACGTTATGCAGATTGGAGCAACAAGCAAAGCCTATTACAATATCCTTACTACGCCTTCTACAAAGCGCTACGCACCAGCATATAGCCATAGCTTTTTAAGCTTTATACAGTATAGGCGACAACAAAATTGGTTAACGAATTTTAATCTTACGGCATGAACTACTCAGCGCTACCATCCACATTGTTCTATGCGAATTAAAAACCCTATCTACCCCAACCATCGGACAATTTTGCGCGAAATCAGCCAAATGACGCGAAGGATTTGCCCCTTTTTGACGATTAATAGTATAGGAGACTATCAAAATAGTGGTTATACGAAAAGATAGCTTCTCCGAAGCAGAACTTCTGCGTCGCCTGAAACAAGGTGATCAAGAAGCTTGGACAGAGTTAGTCTCGGGTGACTATAGCGTTAGTCTCTATAATTATTCGCGCAGTAGATTGCCTACGCCTCAAGACATCGAAGATGTGGTGATTGAAACATTTGGGGCAGCCGTGCGTGCGATTCAAAATTTTGACGGAAGAGCAAAATTGTCGACTTTTCTAATCTCACTGGCAAACCGCAAAATAGCCGATTTTTGGCGACGGCAACCTGCGGATATGGCCGAATTGTCGGAAGCTTTTGTCGGCCCAGGCTTGAGCCAAGAAAGTATTGAATTTATGGAAATTTTGTATCTGCTTAAAGAAGAACATCGACAAGTTTTGCTGATGCGCTACCACATAGGCCTGGGTGTTGATGAAATCGCAAGCATCCTCGGAAAAACGTATCGCGGCGCAGAGTCTCTTTTGAGCCGCGCGCGTGCAGAGTTACGGAGGGCGATGTCTTCAGATGACGATGATAATAAAGATGACAATGACGATGGAGAATAAAGAAATCAATTCTCTCTTATATTTTTTCAGAAATGGCCTTATTAACCAATTATATTGTTAAACAAACCAAAATCAACCGCAACCAGGGCGTGCCCAGATTTGCACGATGCAGAAAGATAAAGATTTACATAAGTTATTTAGAGCGCGTTTGCCCATTGCCGTCCTCCCTAAAGAATTTGCAGATCGACTCACAAAAGCTGTACTAAATGAAGTAGCACAGCTACATCAAACAACTCCATTGACTATCAATCAGGCGGATCATCAGATAGCCGATCCAGCGCATCATGAGCAGGGTTCGGTTGGCGCATAGGCTGCGCTGCCATCGCCAAAGCTAGCTTTGGCCCAATTGCGCACCAAGACATTTCCACAGATTTTTGCTTGTGGTTCCACCGCAATGTTGACACCGCCACCAACATTACGCGCGATCTCATTGCCATACACTTCGTTCTCGATGCCATATTGAATGCCATCCACCCTATGGCCGCCCAAGCGCACACCCGCGCCGACATTGCCATACAGCCGGTTGTAGCGAATGATGTTGTTGCTCCCGCGCGCACCAATCCCCGCCGAATCGGGATCCAGTTGACCGGTACACAGATTATGCTCGATGAGGTTGTGGCTGCTCCCCTCTTTAACTTCCACACACTCATTGCCCTGGGTATTCATCATATTGTGATGGATCCAATTGTCGCTGGAGCGATCGGGATCAGATGTTGGGTTCTTGCCATCTGCCCACTGTGTGCTAGAGGTGCCAATATAGATTGCCTCGCCATTCTTGCCACCAGCGGCAAATTCATAGTCCAACACGCCACAGGCGCGAAAGGTGGAATAGGCAATTTCATTACCTTGGGCAAAATAGCGCAGCCGCACACATTCGCCCCCCGCGCGTTGAAAAGTCATGTGCAGCACGTGTAGTCCCGTCACGCCGCGTTGTTCATGTTGGCCTTGCACATAGAGCAACTTGTCGGTATAACCGGCTGGCTGGTTGGGATCACCGTAGAGGCCATCGATTGTAAAGCCGACCAGCGTATAATAGTCATGCGTCAGATAAAAGGCGGCACTCGCCTCACCATTGCCATGTAAAATCGCATCGGCTGGCCCCATAATTGTAATCGGCGCATCGGGCCGACCATCGCTGACCGAAATCACATTCTCAAAATAGTCACCTGGCAACAGATGCACGGTATCGCCGGGCTGCACCAGATCCAGTGCGCGCTGTAGGGTAGCAAGCGCGGCCAAGGGACTTTCGCCGGTGTTTCGATCATCACCAGTGGGAACAACATAATATTGATGCGGGAACGTGAGCGCATCCTGTTGCACAGCGGGACGGGTTAGTGTTGGCCCAGCCAAATTGCGCAAAATCTCTTCGACCTCTTCGGCCATTGTTGCCACCGCTTTTTTGGCACTTTGCTCACCAGCCCATAGCGCGCCCAGTTCCGCGTCCACCACGGCTGCCCAGCGGCGATAGAGCGGGTGCAGTGGATCAGCCAGCGCGAAACGTAATGCATCCTGTGGCAAAAATGCGGCGCTATTGAGTTGTGGTACATTAGTTGGTTCGCGAAAGGCGGCGGAAGCTTGCAAAGGCAGCAAAGCCGGCGTCATTCCCTGCATTTCGGTGAGCATCTGCGCGCCCAAGCCATCTGGGCCGGCGAGGAATTTCACAAAAGCCCACGCCGCGGCCGGGTGTTGGGTGTTGCGCGCAATCGCAAAACAACTGCCATCACTGCGATTGGCCGCGGCCGCGCCACGGGGCAACTCGACAAAGTCGAAGGGGAAATCGGCCGCTTCAAGATAAGCAGGCACCTGCCACTGACCGGTAATCTGCATGGCGGCTTGCCCTGCTAGAAAACGATTCGCTTCCAGCTGATTCGGTTGCTCATCTTCATCGGCGACAGCAGGCATCACACCCTGCACCAAGCTCAGATCCGCCAGCCATTGCAGGGCGTCGATTGCTTTTTCGTCTTCCAACAGAAACTGGGTAGGCGCATAGGGATCGTCGAAAATGTTGTGCCCCGTCGCCGTCCACACTACCAGCGGCCAGTAGGCGTCAAAGCGGTCGATGCCATAGTAATCGCCTGCATGATTGATCGTACCGTCGCCATCCACATCTTGCGTGAGTTGCTTGGCAGTTTCCAGAAAATCAGCCCACTGCCAAGGTGCCTGGGGATAGGCAATGCCGGCAGCATCAAAAAGCGCCTTGTTGTAGAAAACAGCTAACGTCGCCGTGTCCGCGGGCAGACAGTACAATTCCTGCGCTGGCGCGCGATAAAGTGCCAGCGTCGCCGGATCAAACGCGGCCAAGTCGAGCTTGTCGGCCACCACCCACGGTTCGAGCGGCAACAACAGATCCTGCGTCGCCAACACATAGGCGATCTGCGTAGATGGATAGAAAACATCGGGGCCATTGCCCTGATCTAACCCAATGTTGAGTTCGCGATAATAGACGCTGCTTTGGCTGCTGTTTTGTAACTCAATCTGAATGGTGGGATGTTGCGCTTCAAAAGCGGCGATCAGCGGCAGCGCGATGGTTTGGATGCGCGTTTCATCCCAGCGCATGACCCAACGAAGCGCTGTCACCGCATCGGCAGGGTGCGCTGGCTGGGCCAAAACGCGTGGCTGGGTTGGCAAGAAAGGCGAGGCATTGATCAACCAGCAAAAGCCAAGGGCCAACAGCACCCCAAGTACGCTGGGACAGATGGGTTGTCGATGTTTCACAGTGGATCATTCATGCTGGTACATTGGTTGCAGCGTCATTAATGCGATCACGCTGCAACCCGACAAGTCAGCCACAAGATCATTTATACTGAAATCACTTTGAGAAGCGGCGTTTTATCGTAGCGGCGTACAATAAGAAAACGATGTTTTGCATGGAACGAGCCTGTCACGTTTGCAACGTGACCTACAATCGCCCAGAAGGTATTGTCCATAAGATTAGCTGCGCAATTGACCGCCGGTGATCGTCTCCACGGTTTTGATAATGCGCTGGCGCAGATGGGTCACTTCTTTTTCGGTGAGGCTGCGTTGCAGGCTCTGGTAGGTTAAGCGGTAGGCCATTGACTTATTGCCAACCGACAGCGGTTCACCGCGGTAGATATCGAAGAGTTCAACCGTCACCAATCGATCATCTGCGCCTTGGCGAATGGCCTGTTGCACCTGTTGCGTGGTCACCTCTTCTGCCACCACAAAGGACAGATCCTCGACCACAGGCGGATAGTTGCTAATCGGCTGCATGGGTTGCAGTTCCCATTGCGGCTTCAACAGCGGCTTGATGCGCAATTCAGCGATGTTGGCGCGTATGGACCCCAAATCAAACGCAGCCCGCACTTGTGGATGAATTTCACCGAACAGACCAACCGGCTGGCCATCCAGGCAGACTTCGGCACAGCGCGGCCCAAAGACGCCTGTATCGGGCCGCGCGCGATAGTCGATCCGGTTGGCATGGAAGCCCAAGCGGTACAGAAGTGCCTCCACCATGCCCTTGAGATCAAAGAAATCCATCTCCTCGCTGCCACTGGGATCAGGGTAGAAATTACCCACACGACGCGGACCAAGCAGGGCAATGCTCAGGCGGCGATCTTCTTCGGGCAAAACGCCATCGCCATTTTCCGGCAAATAGACACGTCCGATCTCGAAGGTAGCCAAACGCGGCGTGTGGCGCAGATTGCGCGCCAGATTCTCCAGCGCGCTCACAATCAGCGAACGCCGCATAACGCGCCGCTCCGGGGCAATCGGATTGGTGATGGTGACATAGGCCGCCGGTTGACCAGTCGCAAGCTGGGTGATATGCGGCGCGTGGAGCTTGTCATGATTCTCCGGCGTCGTCAAGGGATGGTTGATATTTTCTTGCAAGCCCATGCCCACCAGCAGGTTGCGCACCAGCAATTCGGTTTCATAGACTTCATTGCGCCGTTGGGTGGGCAACACATCATCAATTAAGGTCGTACCCACGTGCTCATAGCCGATAATGCGCGCCACTTCCTCGACCAAGTCGGCGGGAATGGTAATGTCCAACCGGTGCCAGGGCGCGACTGCCTCCACCAACGATTCACCGGGCAAGCGATGCAGGGCGAAGGTGGCCTCGGCCGGCGCGTCAGCAGCAATATCATCTACTACCTTGACGGCAAAATCCAGGCGCCGCAACGCGTCCACAATCGCATCTTGCGTCACTGCCATGCCCAGCAGACGGCGCGTATCGCTGACGGTGGTATAGACGGTACGCGTAGGCTGCGGCACAGGGTAGGCATCGACCAAGCCAGGGACAATGCGGCCACCGGCGTACCGGCGCATGAGTTCGGCGGCATGGTGCGCGGTCAATGGATTTAGGGTAGCGGGTACACCGCGCGTAAAGCGATAGCTGGCCTCGCTGGGCAAGCGCAGTTGCCCCGCTGTCCGGCGATTGTTGATGCCCTCAAAAGTCGCCGACTCCAGCAGAATCGTGTGGGTGGTTCCACTTACCTCGCTCTCCTGACCGCCCATGACCCCGGCAAGCGCGATCGATCCAGCCGTGTCGCCGATCATGAGCATCGAAGGCTCCAATGTCCGCTGCACATCATCCAGGGTCGTGAACTTTTCGCCCGCCTGGGCGCGCCCGACAAGGATTGTGGGCGTCGTGTCGCCAACGCGTTGCGCGCGCTGGACAAGCACATCATAGTCAAAGGCATGGAGCGGTTGGCCCCATTCGAGCATGACATAGTTGGTAATATCGACAATATTGTTGATGGGCCGCATCCCAGCCTTGGTCAACCGTTCCTGGAGCCACCGCGGGGAGGGAGCAATCTGCACATCTTTGATCACAACCGCGGTATAGCGGTTGCACAGTTCTGGATCGACAATCTGTACCTGTACATAATCGCTGGCCTGATCAGCACCCGTGGGTTGCCAGTCAGCGGCGGGGAGATGCAACCTGGCATTGGTCAAGGCGGCCACTTCGCGCGCAATCCCGATCACGCTCAGACAGCGCGCCATGTCGGGGGTCAATTCCACCTCGAGCACTTCGTCGCCCAGATAGTCACGCAGCGGCACACCAACCGGTGCATCTTCCGCCAACAGGATAATGCCCTCATGTTGATCGCTCAGCCCCAATTCGAGTTCAGAGCAGACCATGCCTGCCGACCGCACACCACGAATTTTTGACGCTTTTAATTGTTTCTTGGGCAGCGGTTTTTGGTCGCTATGGGCATCTACCAAAACGGCCCCTTCGCGGGCGAACGCGACTTTCAGTATGGGCAAATTTTCCAGACCGCGATAGGCAAAGAGATTGGGCGCGCCGGTGACCACGCGTTGTGGTTCAGCGCCGCCATAGTCCACATCGACCAGCACCAGCCGGTCGGCATCGGGATGGGGCAGGACATTGCGCACTTGTCCCACCAGGATCGTTGCGGGATCCCACCAATCGCCAATTTTATGCACAGCCGCGATCTCTAAACCGGCCAGCGTGAGCCGTTCTGCCAAGTCAGCCGTAGACAGGGTAAGATCTACATACTCTTTAAGCCACGAAATGGGAACAAGCATACCATGTCTCCAACGGTACCTGATGTGTCAAGTAACACAACACTATTTTAATCATTTGCCGAAATACTCGCACTGGCGTTGATGGTGCTGGCAGCCGGACAGAAATATTCCAACATCAGATCGTGCGCCAATGCACGCCAGGTGCCCCAGCCGCGGCGCTCGCCGATCATGTTGCGCATATCTACGGTCAACTGCCCCAGTTGCGAAGGCACAATCGCGCGAAAGGCATGAATTTCATCATTTTCGGGCAGGGCAGGTGCTTGATTGCCACAAACCAAATGAAAGACGTAGCTAGCAAATTTGACTATCGATTCTTCATGATGAAACCGATATTCTAATAAGCCGATAAACGCCTGGACTTTGACATCAAGCCCCGTTTCCTCTTTCACCTCGCGTATCAGCGCTTGGTGGATACTTTCATGCCAGCCAACACCACCCGACAGCAACCGACAAAGATGCGCCGGATAATGCGCTTTGCAGTGCATCCATATTTTACCGTTTGGCTCCTGAATTGCAAAGACTACCTCGGCCCGACGATCACTATTGCTGCGCCACCGATAGGCACGGATATAGTCATCGGCCTGAATATGATAGATCCGTCGCACCGGTGTACCATAGCGGTGTGCAAGTTCAGTGACCTCTTCCTCACAAATCATAGCCATCGGGGGATAGATAACTGCTTGAGGGGACGAACCAGACATAAACACTACTCCTAACTCTGTTTGCGAATTGTTCGGATAAGGAATGAATGAGGGCTGCTGGTATTGTTTGTCGAGCAATGATTATCCAAAAGGATGAATGATAGGTGATTGATGATTGGGTACGGGGGATAGATTGGGTATCGCTACACTCAAATATCGACCTTGCTTGTGCTGCGCCTTGTATTGCGCCAGGCAGCGATTAGTCCGCCACCCAGCAACAAGCCCAGGGTTGCCAACGAGAGATACTTGCCGACGATGCGCGGGGGTGTATCTTCAAAGCGCAACAGAATAAAACCTTCGGCCACGGGCGGCACAAGCACCGTCATGCGGCCCAAGGTGCCCGTGGTTTCGGGTTCTACGGGCAATTCCTGGATCGGCTGACCATGTTTGCCATCCAATAAATAGGCACGCCAGCCAGGATAATAGAAATGGTTAAAGATAATGCGGCGCTCCTCATCGGTTGGGTGACAAACACCTTCCTTTTTGTTTGTACAGAAGTAGACCTCCTCCATTACTGTGCTGTGGGCCTCTGAACCGACGGCGAGTTTTGCATAATCGAGCGCCGTGTAATCCACTTTGGTTGTCACCGGCGTCACGGGCAACCCGGCGGCATCTTGATTGATATAGGCGTCTGCCATGTGGCTCCATGTGGGAATCTCTTTTACCCAGGCCGTACTGCCCGTCATCTCGTCGGATGATTGCTGAAAGCGCATCAAGGCGGCCAAACTCACCGGCCCTTCGGCGGGTTCTTTAATTTCAACCCGAAGATAGGGGTAACTACTCAGCAAAACTACCGCGATGACAGCCAGCAACGGCAGTGTGAGTTGGGATGTAGGCGGCAACAAGCGTTCATGCACCACCAACCCACTCAACACGCTGAGACAGAGCGCGGTGAGGGCAAACCACCGCCAGGGAAACTGGGCAAAGGCCAAAATCCCACCGATGATTGGTGTATCCCAGAGAAAAGCGCCCCATTGCAGCGCAACCAAAGTCGCCACCAACCCTGCGCCGATAAAGCAGAGAATCTCCCAGCGCTGACGTTGCACAGCCGACCAAACCAACATGACTCCCAGCACCGCTAAGATCAAGGGAGCCATGCCCAGTTGAAAGCCAATCGTATCATTCGGGCCAACTTGGCTGCTACCAAATCCCCAGGCAGGGCTAAATAATTGCCAGAAATAGACAAAATGACCATGAAAGTCATAGCGCCCATCAAACCATTGCGCTTGCAGCACATATTGGCGTTCCAAGATCAAGGGCAGCAAAAAAATTGCGCCGAGCGCCAAGCCCGTCAGCAACCCCAACCCAGGCAGTAGCGCGCCCCGCACCCATTGCCCGATGGGCCACTTGGGTTGAAGCAAAAGAGCATTTTTTGGTCTACTGTATACCATTACTAGCGTAAGCAGATAAGCGGCAAGCAGCGGCGTAAATAAGACAAAGATCAGATTGCTGGTCAACAACAGTCCGGCATAACAAAAGGCAATCGCCGCAAACCAGCGATAGGCAGGGCGTACCACACTCTGACGCACGCTCCACAAGCAAAGCGGCAGCCACACAAAGGCCATGCTCTCGGCCAAGTTGGCCCGCACATACAAGTTGAAGAGGTGGTAGGGAATGTATACATAGACCAATGCTGCGACAAGCGCGGCGTTGCGCCCTTGCCATGAGCGGATATAGAGATACATGGCGGCTGCGCTGCCCACAATACTCAGCACAAAGACGCTTTCAATCGCAGTGACATGGTCAACATGCAGAAAATGCAGCAACAGCTCGGCCAGAAAATGGCTCAACGGGCCGTAGATATTGAAAAAGGGATAGCCGTAGCCAAAGGCAAAATCGGGGCTCCAGCGCGGCCACCAGATGCCATCTTGCACCGAGCGATCATATTCAAAGAGGAAATAGACATGGTGACGGGCGTCATTGGCACCCCAGAAGTAGCCCGGCAACAGAAAAGGCGCAATCGCAAAACTCGTCAACGCCAGCGTCAACCAGAAAAACCGATCGCGCCATAGGGGGATGTTCACCGCGTCAGGCTGGGCTGGCTGTACAAGGCTGAATCCCTGCAAAAAATTAGTTGCCATAGAACGCCATTTTATCGTCAATGCCACCGTCGATGGGCAAGCGCGCACCGGTCTGCCAATCGTAATAGCCAAAGTGATATTGCAATGGCACCGTGGGGGCAACGCCAGCCAGATCCAATTGATAGGTGCTGGTCAAGATCTCACCCGGACGCCAAGCCGTAGCTGGTTTTTCAGCGCCGAGGGGTTGGGTATCCAGTTGCGCCACCACGGTCAATTCCTGGGCCTCGCCCTGCAACGCTTGAAAGAAAATATTGTAATCCACGTCGATTACCTCGATTGGTTGCCAGGTTACCGCAAGCGTAGCCAATTGTTGCTGACGGTTTTCTGTCAAAGTGGCCGCAAGCACCACAATCTCATTGTTACCAATTACCGCAGCCGGTCTTGTCGGGGGTTGATAAAGCGTAAAATCAGTCGTCAAATTGGGATAACTGGCGAAAACAGTCAATAAGAGCAGCACCGCCCAGTAGGGCGTCTGTTGCAATTGACGATGGGTGATGGGCAAGCTACCCGCGGTGACGGCCAAAAATGGGCCGGTCAACAGCAGCAGTTGCCACGGATAGGTCAGCAACCAGCTGGCACCACTCCATTGCCAGAGCACGGCACTGCCAGCCGTTGCCCCAAAACTACAGATCAACAGACCGACCCAGCCAAAGCACAAAAGACGCTTTGTGATTGGCGGCACCTGAGTCGGGCGCTGTATAGACCATAACCAGAGCGCTACCCCACTAAAGAGCAAAGCGACAAGTCCCAATTGAAAGGGATAGTGATCCTGCCAGCCGGGCAAGCTGGGAGCAACCGCCCACTGGGCACGAAATAGTTGAAAGAGCGCAACAAAGTGTTCTTCAAAATGCACTGATGGCGGCATTTGCATGGCAAGCAGCGGGAAAACTGTGGCAAAGGCGGCGGCTGTGCTCAGGCTAACGACCAATGTCGCCATACGGTTACGTTCAACCAACAGGGCATAGAGCAAGAGCAACACCGAACAAAAAACCGAAAGTCCGGCTTGGCTTTGCCACATCCACCCCAGTGCGATTAACGTAATCCCGGCAGCGCTGACGGCCCCGGTTTGTGCATAGCTCGCCACGCCAGCCAGGGCAATGGGCAACAAGCCGAGAATCAGCGCATCGCTCAGGCTACCGCGCACATAAACGGTGGCGAGGAAGGGCGGGGCGAGCATATAGAGCAAGCCAGCCAAACCAGCCGCGCGATCCCCCAAACGGTCGTGCAGCCAGACATAGATCCCTAGCCCACCCAGCAGAAAAGAGAAAATAAAGGTAATGCGGACCGCCGTTGCCGCATCCACACCTAATAAAAGCCAAGGTTGCGCCAAGAGAAATGTGGCCGCACCACTCCCGCGCCACAGATCGGGGGCCGTGGCAATGGTGGCAAGGCGGCCAGGCTGTGCCACATTAAACACAGGCACAAAGCCTTCCAGCGCCTGCCAATAGCCCGGATAGGTTGCCGGTGCCCATGCAAAGATGCCCAGGAAGAGTACCGTCCAAAACCCAAGGCGTAGCGCCGGTTCCTGTGGAAGCTTCATTCCCAAATTATAGCACGCCCTGCGACAGAGGTTGAAAATACGACAAAGGTAGTGCGCATATATGCGTACATCTTATCGATAAAACCTGTAAAAGTCATAGATAGATCTCGTGGATTACAGGGTCACTTTGATTGACTTTTACAGGGTCTGGCAATTAGCGAATGCGTTGACTTTCTAGAAGCGCATGGGTATTGAGATAACTCAGCCAACCGCGCACGGTCAGCGGTCCCATTTGATTGTGCGGAATGGTCAATTGCGGATCCACATTAGCGGCGGCCAGTTTGTGTACCAAGTCTATGGTCGTCTGGCGCGTAACCCGAAAGGTTTCACGTGCCTTTGCTAGCTCCGGCTCAACGGGCGGCACATAGTCATCAGACTCATCTTGGACAAAAGGTTCACCCAATGCCACCTGTAAGCGACGTTGGCCCCAGTGTTCAATGCTCGTAATATGGCGCAGTGTATCGCCAGCACTCGGTGTTTTTGTCTTGGCTGCGCGCTGGTCAATCGCCGCCCCAGATTTGGTTAATTTTTGCGCCCAGTCGGACAAGGCAACCTTGCGCCCAGGGCGTTCTAGCAACAAATTCACAACGGTTGTGCGTAGCAGATCAGCAATGGCCATTATTTTGATACTCCTTCCTTATTTCTCACCTAAAAGCACACCGGTGTCCGGCTCGCGGTGGCCCAAATCCAGCAAAATACCGCCACCCTCTGCGCCACCGGGATCGACGATTTCTTTTTGGCGTGTCTTGTTGACGCGCTGGCGATGCGTATTGAGCATTTCCAACTCGGTGACAGTCAACCCATAGCGATTCGTCGGATGGTTGAGCATGTTGATCAAATCCAGGGTGACAATGCGCCCTAATTCGTCACCATTGCGAAAGCGTTGCCAACCCGAAGGCAACAGACGCACAAAATCCTGACCGGCAGGCGTGGACAAGCCAGCCAAGCGCAAGGCCAACACCGACCGTTCCAACTTCCATGCGGTGAACCACTCTGCGCCGGACGGGGCCGAAATGTCATGGCCCATTAAAAAATAGACGCGATCACAATTGGCGATCAGCTCATAAATATCTTCATACGCGGCTCCCGTCACGGGGGTCCGGCGAATCTCAATGCCAATCGTCACCGGCAACTCGGCCACCGCGCGCCCAATCACAGCACGTTCGGTTTCCAGATCTTTGGTTGCACTCACAAACAAGCGTAATGTTTCTGCCATAGCTCTCTACAATGTTCTCTTGTCAATTGTCATATATTGAGCAGCGCCATAAAGTACTATTTTTACACGAGTAAAAATGTACTTAGGGTCTGTCCAGAAATAAAATAGTGAATTTACGTGATGTTACCCAAGTAAATCTGTCTAAAATCATCCATGTTATTCTTGGACAGACACTTAGGATAGTAGAAAGAATAAAGTATCCAGTAGGGGTGGCTTGCAGCCGCCCGTTCTCAGTGAGCCAAACGCGGGGCGGCTGCGCGGCCGCCCTATGCATGATTTTGTTTGGCAAGCGCTGGATACTTATTGCTTTGAAAGCGCCTTAGATGCTGCGGAGTATGAACGCCTGAAGCGATGCTGTCAACACCGCTGGCTGCTCCACCATCACCATGTGGCCGGCCTCCGCAACAAGCTGCAGTTGACTGCCAACAATGCCCTGGTGCAGTGCTTCGCTCCCTGCAACAGGCGTCATTTTATCCGCAACACCACAGATGATCAAAGTTGGCAAGGTAAGCGATGTCACTTGCGTCCGCACATCAAAGGCATTGCACGCCACAAAATCATCATACAACGTCTGCGGATCGTTGGCACGCAACTGATCCAACGCCTGTTGGCGCAATTTGGCATCAAAATCCGGATGATACATCCAATCGATCAACTGGGCCGTGGTGGCGTCAAAATCATGACGCAAGCCATTGAGCAGCGCCCCATTGACGCGCAAGCGTGCGCCTGTACCCACCAAAACTAGCCCGGCCAATCGTTCTGCATCTTGCAGCGCAAAAGCCAGCGCAATCGCGCCGCCCATGGAATGCCCGGCCAGCACAAAGGGCGGCAAGGCCAATGCCTCGGCAAAGGCGTGGATCACCTGGCCATAGTCGTCGATTGTGGACCGACCAGGGCCAGCAGAGCGACCATGCCCCGGCAGATCCAGCGCATAGACCTCAACACTCGCCAGCCGACGGAGATGCGGCGGCCAATGATAGAGGTTGCCGCCTGCACCATGCACCAACAGCAGTGGCGGTCGCTTCATAGCTTGTGCTTCGGCTGGGACAACATGGGTGTAATGCAGCGGTTGCCCGGCAAGCGTCACAGATGGCATAAGCGTTAGCGTAAGAGATTGCCAATCCAGCCAAAGGCAAAAATGCCCAGAAAAAAGAATTGGGCAAAGGTGAAAAAGATGGTGGCATTGGCAAGCAACGCGCCCAGTCCCAGCACAGCGATCAGCACCAACGCGCCAGTATAAGCGAACAAAATTGTGCGATTGCGCCCAGGCTCACGTTCCAGCGTGTGGGCCACAGGAATAATCAGCAGCGCCAAGCCGTAACCAGCCGCGCTGGCCGCGAAGAAAGGTGTGCTCCACCCCACGCCCAAACAGAGAAGCGCCGCCAACAACATGATACCCACAATGTTAGAAACCTGTACCTGCTGTGGCGAGAGCACCAAGCGGCCAAAGCGATCCATGCGCAGTAACAAGTTAAAGAGTGTTTTGCCCGTCCAGGTCAGGTAGACAAAGAGCAAATAGAGGATGATCAGCGGCGTCAGAAAAGGGGACAACTGCGGATAGGTGCGCGCAATGCCGCGCACAATCTGATTGCCAAAGTAGGCTCCCAGAATCACGCCCCACTGTAATTGTGGCCCCAGACGTGACATCCAAAAGAAATATTGGAGCAGCCAGCGATAAACTGGATTGCGCGCCTTGAGCGCCTCCATAATACCCGTGCGCGCCCAATCCAGTTCGGGATTTAAGCGCAGCGCTTCGCGGAAATGCTCCATCGCCTGCTTGTGATTGTTCTGTTCTAAGGCGATCCAACCCTGATTGGCATGGGTCAGAGCATTTTCTGGATCGCGATAGAGGGCGGCATCCAGCGCGCCAATCGACTCGTTGCGACGGCCCAACTTATTGAGGGCCATGGCGCGCAAATTGCTACAGCCAACGTGTTCTGGTTCCAGGGTCAGCCCTTGGTCGGCGGCGGCCAGGACTTTGTCCCACTGTTGTTGGCTGGCAAAAATGCTGGCGAGGACAGCGAAATAATCGGCCTCTTCCGGATTCAAGCGAATGGCTTCGGCAATCGCCTTTTCGGCTTGGCGCACCTTGTCTTGGTGGTGCAAGATGCGACTGAGCACAAAATAGCCATAGGGATGGTCGGGGGCCAAATGCACCGCCTGCTCGGCTTCGGTCTCGGCCTCACTGTAGCGCTTCAACTCCATCAGCGTCAGGCTCAGCCAGGCGTGGGCGTGGAAATGTTCTGGCTCGGCAGCCAGCAATTGGCGTAGCTCTTGTTCGGCCAACTCATAGCGCCGTTGTTGCAGCAGCAGGAGCGCCCGATCCATTGCACCGCGCGCAGAAGAGCTAGAAGAAGAGCTAGAAGAAGAGCTAGAAGAAGAGCTAGGACGCTGTTCAGTCATTATTTATTAATCCCTAGATAGGTGAGAATATCGTCATAAAGGCCACCCTCGTTGGCATAGAGCGCATAGTTGCGCGCTGTGATAAACCACTCTTTGGTGGTCGGCTTGACTTGCTTAGCCGCCTGTTGTAAATCTTTGGTGGTGATCGGGGCAGGTCGCCCACTTTTCATGGCCTCGCGCAATTTGGTTTCTACCGCCACGTTGATCACAGCTTTCAGATCGGCACCGGACATCTCTTGCAGCTTTTCGCCCAGCTTGGGGTAATCCAGCTCCTGCGTGGGCTTGTCCTGAAGCAAAATGCGCAAAATTTCGGCGCGCGCCAGCGCATCGGGCGGCGGCACAAAGACAATCCGATCAAATCGACCGGGCCGGCGGAAAGCGCCATCCAAGTGCCACGGCGCGTTGGTGGCCGCCAGGATCAAAATGCCATCATTCGAGGTATTGGCACCATCCAACTCGGCCAGAAATTGGTTGATCAGGTGACGGCCTGTGCTGGTGCGCATATCGCGGCGGCTCGCGCCGAGTGCATCCACCTCGTCAAAGAAGAGCACACAGGGTCGATTGCGCCGTGCCAGTTCAAACAGTTGGTGCAGCTTCTGTTCGCTGTTGCCAAAATACATGTCCAGAATATCATGGATGCCCACGGAGATAAACTTGGCGCGCACCTCACCCGCCGTGGCGCGTGCCAAGTGGGTTTTGCCACAGCCAGGCGGCCCATACATCAAAATCCCACCACCCGCGCTCTTGCCATAGGCGCGATAGAGATCAGGATGGAGCAGCGGCTGGATGATCTTGATGTTGATCTCCTCTTTCACGCTCTCCATGCCACCCACCTGGGTGAAGTTGATCTGGGGTCGTTCAATGGCGACGGGCAACTCAACGTTGCCTTCAGCTTGTGGCCCCACCACATCGCCTTCAGTGGTCATCTTCATCCAAGATTCAACATCATCGGCAATGCTGCTCGCCGCAGACTTGGGCGCAGGTTCCGCGGGGGCGAGTGGCGGGTTGTCGGTCGTAGATGCCGCAGATTTGTTATCATCTGCAACAACCGATGGTGTCACCGGCGGCACAAAATCTGGATCGAGATTATCGGGCTGCAAGCCCAACTGCGCGGCCAAGGTGCGATCATCCAACGCCGGATCAAGGTCCAACGCGCGCAAATATTCACCAATCGCGCGGGCTCGTTCGCCCAGTTGCAGCAACAGGCGCGCATGGAGCAGATAAAGCTCGGCAGTGGCGGGCGGGTTGCCATTCAACAAGGGCGCAAGGATGGCAACCGCTTCGCCATGCTTGCCCAGCCCAGCCAGTGCATGCGCCAGCCCCGTGTGCAATTTCGGCAGATTGCGCCCATCGCCTTGGCGCGTAATGAGATCCAACGCGGCCCGATATTCGCTTTCGGCCTCGGCATAGTGTTCAGCCTGCAACAGCGTATCCGCCAGATGCTGGCGCAACGGCGCATTATCCGGCGAAACAGCAACCGCCTCACGCAGGGTTTGGAGTATGGCTTGATTTCCGCTCACAACTGTTCCTCACTTCTACAAACTGCTTGGTGTTGTAACTCAGGCTATGAAGTCCCTATCTGGTGGCAGCAAATCTATTATACAAGGAGAGACAAGATTTATCCCAACTATCGCAATCAACGCGGCGCGCTAGCCATTGCGCAGACTGACGAGCAAAGAGTAGTGTCGGAGAGTCGCTCAAACACACCAAGCCGTAATTTTACTTCTGGTAAACTATTCCATCCGCGCGCTTGCTGGTATACTAACGGTAGGAAGAAGGACACAATAATTCAGGAGTCATTTTCATGGCAATGCAATCTCTTGAGCAGGCACCGGAAACACCCCCGACCACTGGTGCTATCTTAGCCCGTCTTGATGCCATCCTGCGCGAGTTGCAGGAATTACGCCAGGCGATCCTGGTTTCCCAATCTCAATCGTCCAGCAGCATAGTTGATCAACTATGGGGATATGGGGAGCATTAGGCCAAGGCTCACCAGAAGAACTAGCCGAATTCGAAAACGATATTTATTTACTCATGTTACGCATCTGACTGGGTGAATGAATTCACCCGCTGGTACACAAAACCTACTGAAGCCAGGTTAAAGCGCCAGTGCGTTTCAACGCACTTTGTCTACCAGTCAGGGGTTTTAACCCTTGGCGTCCTGTGCGTAACATGAGTTAGTTAGAGATATTTAACGATGAGCCAGCCTGTTAGCAATTTCCATGGCGATAGTGTCTATCTGGACACAATGAGCTTTTATACGCATATACGCAGTGAAGTAGATTCACAGGAGACCTGTAGGGTCTTGAAGACCCTACAGGTCTGACCAAGTGGGTAAGTCCTACTATTATACGCATGTGCCGATAAAATACCTTGCCTGCGCTCACCCACCCTTGGCCGACGGGCGATTGGCGGCAGTGCGATCCAGCACGCCAGCCAGATCGACGCCAAAGGTCCATTCGGCGTTGGCGGTCATTTCTTGGAGCTTGGCTTCGTCGATCTCGACGCCCATGCCGGGGCCTTCGGGTACCAAAAGGTGACTCTGCTCATAGCGTAGCGGTGTTTTGACCACATCCGCCGTGTAGAGATGGGGGCCGGTGTTGTCGCCAGGGTAGTCGAGGATGCGCGCCGCGGCGGCTAGGTGGGCCACGGCAGCCGTGCCCAGGTTCAGTTCCTGGGTTGTGCCGATGAGCACACTGGCACGCGCGGCTTCGGCCAGGGCGATCAGGCGCAGACTGGCCTGCAAGCCACCCAGCAGATAGGGCGAGACGTTGAGAATATCGACACAGCCATTGCGCAGCAGTTGCCAGCCGTGATGGATATGCAACACATGCTCCGAGACCGGGCGCGGGCTGCGGCGGCGAAATTCGGCCAGGCCGTCAATGTCATTGCGCGGGGCCGGGCTTTCCACCAACATAAAGTCAACCAATTCCTTATAGCGCTCAATCGCCATGATCGCCCGCCGCCAATCGAGCAGGTTGGAGAAATCGAGCGACTTGATTTCGACTTGGCCTTTAAAGCGGTCGGCAAACTTGCCCAGGAATTCAATATCCGCAGCCTGATTGGAGCCGACATAGACGCGGATCAGGTCGAAGCCTTGGTTCAATTTCTCCTGTACTCGTTCCAGATTGGGTTCCACTTCTTCAACCGAGCGCATGCGGAAGATGGGATAGCAGACGCGCATGCGATCGCGCAGCTTACCACCGAGCAGATCATAAACGGGCACGCCTTCATAACGCGCAATCAGATCATGCAGGGCCAGGTCGATGCCCTGGCGCACCAAGCCGGATCGGCTGTACATGTGGCCTTCATCGGGGAAGAAGCGGATCAGGTCATCTTCAACCTTGACAACATTGCGTGCATCTTTGCCGCGCAGAAGTTCGTTGAGCATGCGCGCCAGTTCTTCCAGATCAAACTGGTACATGGGCACGTGGGAGAGATCGCTCATCTCGCCCCAGCCCACATAGCCATCGTCGGTCTCGACCTTGACGATGACATGCTGGTTGGCGATGCCCGTCTGGCGCGGCGTTGCAATGGGAAATAGGTGGACACGTTGAATTTTCATAGTGACATTGGTCCTTTGCAATTGGTCAGTGGTCAGTCGTCGTTTGCATTTTCATCCAGCCGGATGTGTTGTGAAAGTTGGCGGCGGCACTGCCCGGTGCCACAATCGCATCGCACGCGGCGCGCAGATCAGCGGTCAGGTACATGTCCAGTACGGGCAACATGTGCTCCAGTTGGGCCAGGGTGCGCACGCCGATCAGCGGCGCGGTGACCCCCGGCTGATCCTTGACCCACAGCAGTGCCAGTTGCGCCGGATCATAGCCATGTTCGCGCGCCAGGTGTACAAAGGCGTTGCCCGCGGCGATGGCCTGCGGTGTCACGCGATCAGCGTAAATGCCACCGCGCAAGCCAGCGCGCGAATCGGTGGGAAATTGGTCGGCATGGGCATAGCGCCCGGCCAGCATACCCATCGCCAGCGGGGCCCAAGTGAGCAACCCTAGGCCATGCGCTTGGGCCATGGGCACCAGTTCATTTTCAATGCGCCGGTCGAGCAGATTGTAGGGTGGCTGTTCCGCGACAAAACGGGCGTAACCTTTCAGCTCAGCGGTCAATACACCTTCGAGCACTTTCCAGGCAGGGGCAGTCGAGCTGCCGATATAGCGCACCTTGCCCTGGCGCACCAGATCGGTGAGCGCACCCAAGGTTTCATCAATCGGCAGATCAAAGACGGGGCGGTGCAGTTGATAGAGGTCGATACAGTCGGTTTGCAGCCGCCGTAGCGATGCCTCACACGCGCGCATCAGATGTAGCCGCGAATTGCCCCGATCATTCGGACCGGGGCCGGTGGGATAGTGGGCCTTGGTGGCGAGGATCACTTCGTCGCGTCGCCCGTTCTGCGCCAGCGCCTGCCCGATGATGCGCTCACTTTCGCCACCCGCATAGTTATTACTGGTATCGATCAGGTTGATACCAGCATCCAGGGCGCGATCGAGAATCGCAACGGCATTCGCTTCGGGCACGGGGTTAGCAAAGTTATCGGTGCCAAGCGCCAGTGGGGCAACGCGTACACCCGTGCGCCCTAAGGTTCGATAGTCCACGCGTCTCTCGCTTTCTGTATCAACCCGCTAGCGAATCTTTTGGGCTTCCACATCCAGGCCCACCAAAATCTGACGTACCTCGGCACGCTCACTGTCTGATAGTTCAGAGATAGGGGGTCGCACGGTCGCTTCGCAGAGACCGAGTTGCGCCATGGCCTCCTTGACAGCAGAGACGTTGTTACCGTTGTTACGCCGGGCACGCAGATCTTCAAAAGGTTTCACCTGATGCCAGAAGCGCATGGCCGTGGCATAGTCGCCCTGTTGCAAGGCCGCTTGCATAGCCAGGGAGATGGCCGGTGCGACATTCACCAAGCCCGACGTAAAGCCCTTGGCACCGCCCACGGCAAAGAATGGAGCCCACGACTCGGCAATGCCACAGATCCAGGCCAGGCGATCGCGCCCCACAGCCTGCACGATCTCGGCAAACAGCGGGGGATTGTTGACAGCATATTTAACACCGACCAAGCGCGGACACGCTTCGGCCAAGCGTAGCAACGCACTGGCGCCAATCGATGGGTCGCGCACATAGGGCACGATCCCCAGATGGGGCACGGCGTCGGCAATCGCTTTGTGATAGGCCACCCAGCCTTCATCCGAGCGATAGGGGTGGACGGGCTGGTGCACCATGACGGCGTGCGCGCCCTGCTTGGCCGCGAATTCGGCCATTTCCACGGCGGTGGCCGTGTCGAAACCCACGCCCGCCAGGATAAAGGCGCGGTGATTGGCACCGGCGACGGTGGCTTCCAGGGAGAGGCGCATCTCGTCTTGGGTCAAGGAATAAAATTCACCGGTATTGCCATTGGGCGTGACAGCGGTAATGCCTGCGTTCACCATCTTGTCTAGGAGGTAGGCATAGGCTTGAAAATCGGCATAGATCGTCGCGCCGCGCCGCACAAAGGGCGTGACCGGAATCGCCACGACGGTGCACAGGGCATCGATCATCGCTTGAACGTGCATAGGTATTGCTCCATCAGCTTGCAGTAGGAATATGAGAAAGTACGCAAATCATACTGGCTTTTGGCGGAAAGAGCAACCTGACGGGGAGACACAAGATAGGGAGGCACGAGACAAGGAGCAGGGCTGAATCAAGATGCGAAAGCACCAAGCAAAAGCATGTTGCAGATTAGCGACGAAATTACGAAAAGCGGTAGGCGAGGAAGGCCAACCTTCAAAGCAAAGGAGAGCTAAGACGCCATTGTGGAAAGCGGCGAGGGCTTGGGGAGCATGACCGGTATGGCGTTGACAGAGGTCTTCGCCGAAGGCGGTATGGCGGACGTAATGGAGTTGGTTTTCAATCTTTTTTACATCGTGAACAGATTGGTGGTGAAAAGCGCAATGCGCTCGATCATGCACCCTCTTATGGACAAACCATTTAAAAGTCGCACCTATGAGACCGTCTATACACGAGAGAAGTTGTGCGACTTTTAAGGGTTTTATCTATTAGGTATTCAAATCCTATTGATTGGTAAGCATATCGCTGGCGTCACCATCTCCCACAGAACCTTCTGGTTCGGGCCAGAATTCATCATCCATGATTTGGTCAAGCGTATAGGGACAATCAGTGGGAAAGGTTTGCTTAGCCAAGCCGGTTTCGACAACCGCAAGCTGTACCGCATCCGGGTAGATGTCCGCTATGATATCGGGCACACGGGCGCGTAGGCTTGGATTTTTACGCAACACCCGGCGCAGCCGACCCCGTTGCTCAACGATCGTTAATTGCCAACTTCGCCCCGTGGCGCGCTTACTAGGCTGGTACTGCCATTTGAGCAAATGCTGCAACAACCGGATCAGGTGGCTTTCGACTTTATGCAACTGCTCGATACCCACGCTGTCTATCTCCTCGATCAGGTTGTTCCAATCCACATGCTCAAAATCTTCGGCGCGTAACAACTCAACCTGGCGCTGTGCCCATGCATACACATCGTTTTCGTAGAGGGTGGTGGTCATGAATTTCCCTTCGTCATGCAAAACAAGTCATGCAAAACAAGTCATGCAAAACAAGCTTAGGCGGACTATTGCGCGATTTGGGCTTTTAGTTCTTCATGGGAGATGGTCGGTCCACCGCGTTTGCATACATATCCTTAGTTTGCAACCTACTGTCCTTTGTTGGCAAAGTCTATCACCACATGCTAGACTCGTCAAGCGCTAAAAACAAACAAATTGGTCAATTGTACAATAATATAATAGAAATATCTGAAGATGGAGATTACAACCGCCCGGTTACATATTAGGGATCTGATTGAAGAGGATGCTGGGCCTATGCACCAGCTGCGCACGGACCCACGTGTCTATCGCTTCAACCACTTCGGCCCAGAGACGGCTGAAAGAACCTATCGGTGGATCGTCAATACGATGGTTTATAATCAACGACCTGGACGTGATTCTCACAACTGCGCCATTGTGTTACATGCCACCAGTCAAGTGATTGGCTGGATCGGTTGGGGATTCGATGAGGAGGACCAACAGCAAGCCGGTGATGTGGGTATAGGCTATGCGATCCTGCCCCAGTTTTGGTCTCAGGGCTTCACAACGGAAGCATTACGGGGCATACTGGACTTCATTTTTACCACAACCGCGACAGAAAACGCCGTCGCCTACTGCAATGTAGCGAATGTTGCTTCCGCGCGGGTCATGGAAAAAACAGGCATGCACTTCATCACAAGATTTTTCGAGCCCGATGAGTCTTCGCCGGACAAGGTAGAATTCTCTCGATATATCCTGCATAGAGCAGATTGGGAGAACCGTGCTCAGCTACAAGAAAGCCTTTGACAAATTGTTGCGAGATTTGAAGGAGAAACCATGACTCCTTGTCTCGTGTCTCCTTGTCTCCTCTCTTTGTACTGGGGGTTAGCGATTGCGTAATTTGGGATCCAGCGTATCGCGGAGGGCATTGCCAAGCAAGTTGAAGCCTACCATGGTGATAAAAATCGCCAACCCGGGAAAGTTTACCAGCCAGGGGGCGGTGCGCATATAGCTACGTGCGCCAGTAAGCAGCGATCCCCATTCCGCGGTGGGCGGTTGGGCGCCCAGGCCGACATAGCTCAGCGCGGCGGTAGAGAGGACGGCTGCCGGGAAATCCAGGCTGGCCAAGACGATAATCGACGAGAGGACATTGGGCAGGATGTGACGACGAATAATACCACTGGCGCGTGTGCCGGTCGCCAGAGCCGCGGTGACATACTCCTGTTTGCTGACGGTCAAGACATTGCCACGCACGAAGCGCGCCCACCCTGGCACATAGGCGATGCCAATCGCAATCAATGCATTTTGCAGGCTGGGACCCAATGTCGCCACAATCGCCAGTGCCAACAAAATATAGGGAAAAGCCAACAGCACATCGACCACGCGCATAATCGCCATATCCACGCCGCCGCCATAATAGCCGGAAACCAAGCCCACCAGCGACCCCACCGACGCCGCAATTGCCACCACGACAATGCCGGTCTGAATGGTGGTGCGTGCGCCATAGATGACGCGGCTAAAGAGATCGCGGCCCAGATCGTCGGTGCCAAAGGGGTGCGTGAAACTGGGCGGCAACAGCCGCTCCCGAACATCAATCGCATACGGATCGAAGGGTGCAATCAGCGGGGCGAAGATGGCCAACAGAATCAGGGTTAGCACAATCAAGCCACCCAATTGGGCATCGCGCCGCCGAAACAGTTCGCGTACCGTCCACCAGACACCACCGCGCTCGGCAATGGCTTCGGCTGAATTGCGCAAAGGGTTGGCGGCTGGTGTGTTGATGGCGCGCTCCTGGGTGGGGCTGGTTGTGGCTTTACTCATAGCTGATTCTCGGATCTAACAGGCGGTAGCTAATGTCAATCAAGACATTGACCAACACATAGGTAGTAGCAACAACCACGATCACCCCTTGCACCAGTGGAAAATCGCGTTGTGAAATGGCTTGCACAGCTAGCTCACCAACGCCATGCCAGGCAAAGACCGATTCGATAATAAACGCGCCGCCCAACAGACCGCCTACCTGCAAACCCAGAATCGTCATGGTCGGAATCAGGGCATTTTTGAGGGCATGGCGTGTAATTACGGTCAGCTTGTTCAAACCCTTGGCCCGGGCGGTACGTACATAGTCCGACGTGAGCACTTCGATCATGCTGGAGCGCGCGACGCGCGCTTGCACCGTCGAGGCGATCAAGCCCAGGGTCAGCGCGGGCATCACCAGTTGCCGCAGCGAGCCTGACCCCATTACAGGGAACCAGCGCAGATAGACGCCAAAATATTGGATCATCATCAGGCCAAACCAGAAGGCGGGCATCGAGAGGCCAAAGAGTGCCAAGAACATAGTCACGCTGTCGATCCAGCTATCTTTGTAAACCGCGGCCAACACACCTGTGCTCAGGCCCACAACCAGCGCTATCGCCAAACTTGCCGCGGTTAAGATCAGCGTATTCAAATAGCGATCCCGGATCTCATCCAACACCGGGCGGCGCGTGCGCACTGATTTGCCCAGATCGCCGGTGACCACGCCGGTTACATATTGGAAATATTGCATGGGCAGCGACTTATCCAGCCCCAGTTCGGCACGAATGGCAGCGACCGTCTCTGGATCGGGGGGTACCTGGCCCAAAAACATGATCTCGATCGGGTCGCCGGGCACCAACGCGCGCATACAAAAAACGAGCGTCAAGACGCCGATCACTACGGGAATTACAAACAAAAGCCGTCGAATAATGTAAAGTACCACGCAAATCCTCGCTCCTAGAGATAGCAGGTAGGAGTAGGGCGTACTCGGTAGTAAAGACCTTAACCTTTCTAGACTAGGCAAAGACTGAAGTCTTTACTACCGGCATTTTCCTACCTGCTACTCAACTATACGTTATTCGCTAATCCATACATCGTCATAGGTCAGGCCAAAGGTGGCATCATAGCGCAAATCGTGGACAGTAGCTGCCGACGCCGTGATGTACCAATCGCTGACAAAGGGAATGATAATCGCTTTTTCCAAGACATACTGCTGGATTTCCTGCACTTTTGCCAGCCGCGAGGTCGGATCCATATCCGTCTCGGCGGAAACGAGCAGGGTGTCCAGTTCTTCATCACAGAAGAGTTCTTTCCAGCCAGGGCATTTGAAGAGCAGCGAGAGAATGACGGGCTCGTTCCAACTCCAACGCATCACATCAAAGTCAAAGTCGCCTTTGGGCATCTCGGCAGCCATGGTACCAAAGTCGGTCAGTTTGACTTCGATCTTGACACCAATGTCGGCCATGTTGGCTTGGATGATCTCGCACTCGCGCTGCTTGATCTCGAATGGATAGGTCCAGCAAGTCCAAGCGGCGGGCGTGCCATCTTCCACGCCGGCTACGCCGTACGCTTCGAGTGTGCCATCGCCATCTTCATCGCGCCAGCCCAGTTCGTCGAGCATCTGCTTGGCCGCTTCGGCATCATACTTCATACCAAATTCTTCGCCAATCGCCGGATCGTAGCCAGGGTTGCCATTGGGATAGGGGTTATAGTTGAGCGTGCCAAAGCCACCGTAGGCACCGATCTGAATTGCTTCCTTGTCGATGGCCATGCCAAAGGCGCGGCGGAACGCGGGATCGTCAAAGGGTGCACGTTTGTAGTTGAATTCGACAAAGTTGATGCTGGCGGTCTCCTCCACCGAGATGACCGTGAACTCCGGATCATCTTGGAAGCGCGGTACCGATTCGCGCGAGAGCCCCAAGATGTTGATCTCGCCTGTTTCGAGCGCGGCGATGCGTGTGCCAACTTCGGGCACATTCTTAAAAATGATGCCATCGACATAGGGCGCGCCCTTGTTGGTGCGATCTTCGCGCACATTCACATAATCGGGGTTGCGCACCAAGGTGATTTCTTGGCCAGCTTTCCATTCTTTGAACATGAAAGGCCCACTGCCCACCGGCGCGCGACCAAATTCATCACCCTTTTCCTCGACGGCCGTGGGCGAGAGAATGCCGAAATACGCAGTACTGGCGGCAAAATAGAAGGGTGCGTACGGTTCAGAAAACTCCAAGGTCACAGTTTTGTCATCAACCGCTGTTACCGCAGTCAACGGACCAGCCTGATCTTTGGCCGGCGCAGCGGTAGCCGGATCGAGCATACGATTCAGCGTAAATGCAACGGCGGCAGCATCGACCGGCGTGCCATCATGGAATTTGCGCCCTTCGCGCAGGACAATCGTCAACGTTTTGCTATCCTCGCTAACTGTCCAGGATTCGGCTAGCTGGCCTTTGGGCAGGCCATCTTCCCCAATATAAAAGAGTGGCTCATAGATCCACGCCATAATGCTAGAAGCCGTTGCCATAATCGTTTTGTGGGGATCTAGGGCATCGGGATCTTCAATATTGGCGACCAAAATGTAGCCACCTTGGGTCGGTTCACCTTCGGCAACGGGCGCGGTATCGCCATCGGGAACCGGTTCTGCCGGCATTGGGGCACAGGCCACCAACGCCAACAAAAGAATCAATCCCAAAAGTAAAGTCTGTTTTTTCATATTCGGCCTTTCTGTTTACAATTGCAAAACTTATCGAAACATGGCGTTCAACAGCAACAGCCAAGTTATAACCCGATTTACCAGATCATGTTATATAATCTCTCCTGGGAACGCCGACATCCTGCCGGCCAGCCACCGGAGACGGTGGCGCGCCCAGTGCAGAACATGCGTTACCAGCGTTCAACTGGATAGGTATAGGTGTTGGCCAAACGGAGGCGTGTGACCTTGCCCGTTGCGTCGGTTTCAAAAACGACCAGTTCACCCTGCGAGCCAAAGCGCTCCTTGGTTTCTATGCGAAACGTATGCGCCGAAACTGGTTTCAACTTGGTCATCCCCGCCAACGGATCTGGTTCCGACGGATAGATCATCACCAGTTCATCTTGATAGATCATCACTTGGGTATCGCCCCAGGTGCTGCGGTAGCGTCCCACATAAGCTTGCCATTCCTCGGCGACTTTATGGCTTTTGGCTTTGGGGGCGGCAGCTTTGATCACTGCGGGTACAACCCACTGAAAGAGCTTATCTGTATAGAGCAGGGGCATCCCATCATCGGCATTGGTGAGCACAACAACGCCCACTTTGTCGGCCGGGGCAAATTGCAGATCGGTACGATAGCCCAGCAGCGCGCCACCATGCCCCACCAAATTACGCCCATGCAAGCGCCAGATATAAAACCCAATGCCGCGCCCCGCCGACCAATCGTCGTTGAGCCACTGGACACGCTGCATCTCGCGCAGAGAAGTGCCAGCCAAGACCTGTTGCCCTTGGCGCGGGCCCGCGCGGAATTGCAACATGACAAACTTGGCCAGGTCTTCTACATTAGACGCCATATTGGCAGCCGGCCCAATGCCGCGACAATCGGTATGCAGACCCGGTTCGCGCTGGACCACATTGGGCAGACGCCGGTTATACCCAGTGGCCAGCAACGGATGTTCGGGCGGGATGGTCTCGACAAAGGTATTTTCCATGCCTAGTGGCTGCAAAATGTTCTGCATGACATAGTCATTGTAGGGCATCCCTGTCACCGCGGCGACAATTTCGCCCGCCAGCGTCAAGCCCAGGTTCGAGTATTTCCAATCCGAGCCGGTAGGAAGCGCGAGTTCCTGATCGGGCAGGGCTTGTTGCACCTCTTCCATACTGGGAAATTCATTGGTGCTCCAATAGGGATAGGCGGCTTCGCGCGGCAAGCCACCGGCGTGGGTCAATAAGTGGCGAATGGTGATAACCGGCGTATCTGCATGAGGATTGCGAATTGCAAACCAGGGCAGGTGTTTTTTCACCGGATCGTCGAGTTGCAATAATCCATCGTCGCGCAACTGCATAATCGCAGTGCTGGTGAAAAGCTTGGTGATTGAGGCAATGCGGTAAATTGTTTCGGAAGTAGTGGGCGTTTTTTGGACGACATTGGCATAGCCAAAGCCGCGGCTCCAGATCAATGTTTGGTCATAAACAATGCCCACCGAAATGCCCGGTTGATCGCGCTGTGCCATCTGCGCTTCCACCCAGGCCACAAACAGTTCCAGGTTCGCTGCTACTTCCTTGTTCGCAAGGAGATCCTTGGCCATACGTACCTTTTCCGATCATTTCAAATGGTTTAGCGTAGGTCACGTTTGTAACGTGACAATCTGCCCAAAGCCGAAACACTGCCCTGGCAAAGCCGTGATCAACGACGTTTATTCGGTTACAAACCACACATGTGAACGAGCATGTCATGTTACAAACGTGACCTACAACCGTGACCTACAACCGCATCATAATTTATCAAATCTTCGGCAACGCTTTACGAGAATCATCGGCTGCGCGCGTTCAACCAGAGCAAAGTCCCGATCATGAATATCGACGTATACTATAGCATAAATTTGTATGTACACTATCGTGCATTGTGCATGAGGCCTAGGCGCGCCCCATAGCTATTCTGTACGCGCAGCGGTGTGTAGCGCGACTGGATTTCTCCTAGGTGATGGGGCAACGAAGGATCGGGTAGACGTTTGACACACCTTGCGTATGATAGGATAATAAACAGGAGTCGGCCAATTGTCAACTGAAAATTAATCCTTGATCTAGGGTACACCCGTGCCCGATTAAATAGAATAGGCGTTACGCAGTTGGAAGCATTACGATCTCTGGGGGCCGGCCGGCAGGAGGCTGGCGTTCCCAGGCAACTGCGTAACTCCTATAGAAGTCAAACAGAAAGGCATTACCGTGGATCATTCCACTGGAAAGAAAGCGCGCATTGCGGTAATCGGAGCCGGTTGGTGGGCCACCACGGCGCATATTCCCGCGGTACAAGAACATCCCCAAGCCGAACTTGTGCTCTGCGATCGCGATCCAGCGAAGCTCGCGAGTGCGGCAGCGGCCTATGGCATCAACACAACCTACGCCAATATCGATGACATGCTGGCGCGCGAAGCGTTGGATGGCGCGATTGTAGTCACCAATCATGCCAGTCATTATCCGCTGGCCAAGCGCTGTTTGCAAGCTGGCTTGCATGTGTTGATCGACAAACCCATGACGCTGTACGCTTGGGAAGCCAAAGAGTTAGTAGAATTGGCGCAAGCCAAGGGCCGCGAGTTGCTGGTTGGCTATCCGTATAAAACTATACACCTTATGCCATTCGCAGCCGCGCCGTGTTGCAAGGGGGCGAGTTGGGCAAAGTCCAATATATCAACGCCATCTTTGCGACCCACATTTTTGATCTGCTGCGCGGGGAACACGGTGTGACCGGGCCTGTGCATGGGCCGGGCAAGGTCTATAGCGATCCGGCCCTCTCGGGCGGCGGCTTTGGCCATCTACAACTGACCCATCCGCTGGGTGTGCTCTTTTTTGTCACGGGGCTGCGCGTGCAGCGCGTCCACGCTTTGATGAGCAATCACGGTTTGGCTGTCGATCTAGTCAACGCGGTCACGGTTGAATTTGAAGAAGGCGCGCTGGGGACAGTCGGCGGGACAGGGAATCTGGGCGGGGGCAGTGGACGCCGCCAAACCGTGCAGATCTTCTGCGAAAATGGGTCGATTGATATTGATATTGTCAGCGGCCAAGCCACTATCTATCGCCGCGATCAGGCACCGGAACCCATCGAACCCGTCGTTGGCGAGAATGCCTATCGTCGTTCGACGCCGGCACATAACTTAATTGATATCAGCCTGGGCACCGCGCAGAATGAGTCGCCGGGCACCGTGGGCTGGCGCGTGGTGGAGTTGCTAGATGCCGCCTATCGGTCTGCCAAGCAGCATGGCCAGAGTGTCACACGCGCGGAACTCTATTCGCTTATACCTTGTAGATAAACGCTGCATAAGTCGCCTAAACACACAATAGCGCAGTCGAGAGCCTTGGCCTTCGACTGCGCTATTGTGTAGAAGTCAAGTTGTTCCCCACTCATTTCAACACTATTTGTAATTGGTCAGAAAAAGCGAGGAACTTAAAAATTGTAAATGGATTGCAAGCACAATTTGGTCAATAATATGCTATAATTAATTGACCAAAAAATATTGCTTGCTTTGTAGTTTACTTTGTGCAAAAGGAAACATTATGTCCTATACCCCCACCTCTTTAAGCAAATCCCAGTGGTTTACCTTACCGTTGATCCCGATCCTTTTTGTCGTTACAATCGTGGGTGCGAGTCTTTTCCAGGTGCAACCGGCCGCGGCGCAGACCGTGTTGCCAGAGCTACGCTACGCTTCTTCGTCCAATACAGTCTACATTGGTCGCCCCTATGACGCGTCGATCCCAGCCGAAGCACCCTATGTCGGCTATCCATCGCACCCGAATGCGCCAAAAATCAGTATCACCATTCCGCAGTTGGCAACTGCGCTCAGCCGTTACAATCTTTTTGTCGATCAGGGCAATGGCATCTGGCTCGTAAAGGTCAACCTGGTCATCTATCAGAATGCGCTTTTAAGCATTACATCCCCTACGATCAAAGAAGTGCGCCTAGAAAGTTACTTGACGGCGACGACTACGAAAAAATATACCAAAGTAGTCGCCAACGGCGGTCAACTCTATATTAAGGGTGATGCCAATAGCAAGATCAAGATCCAGTCGTGGAATACGGCGGCCAACACCGTCGATACCAACTACAACTATGGTCGGAGTTACTTGGCGGCGCTCTATGGCGCACGGATGGACATTATCGATGCCGAAGCCGCGTACCTGGGCTGGTATAGCCCCAATCCTAATTTTCCGGGCGAAAAAATTGGCAAGGGGGAGCCGAGTGGTCTTGCTTGGCGCTTCTGGGCGACGCCCAAATCGGCCACCTCGACTGATTATCTGAAGACTGGCGCAACGGGCAGTATTGTCAATAGTCTGATCCATCACAATTACTATGGCAGTTACACCTATCAGGCCAGCAATATGCTGCTCACCGGTAATCAGGTCTATGCCAATATCTATTATGGCTTTGACCCACACGATTATTCCACGGGGTTGGTGATTACCAATAATGAGCTCTACAACAATGGCTACCACGGCTTGATCTTGTCGCGCGGCTGCACCGACAATGTGATTAGCAACAACAAAATGTATAACAACACCGGCCATGGCTTTATGCTCGATCGTGGTTCCGATAATAATCAAGTGTCGAACAACGAGAGCTATGGCAATAAGCAAGATGGCATGGCGATCTACGCGTCTACCGGCAATATCTTTACAAATAATATCAGCCGCAACAACGGCGCGAGCGGCTTGCGCATTCATTCTACCTATGACACGGGCGATATTTTTGATGGACTGGCCACGGATAACGTCTTCACAGGCAATACGTTTATCAACAATACCAAGTATGGCATCAATCTCTATGAGCGCGCCGACCGTAACACCTTTACCAATAACATAGTAACGGGCAATGCAATGTATGGCATCTATCTAGCCACCGGTCTCAACCAATTTACCGGCAATACGATCAGCAGCAACACGCGTGATGGCGTCAATGTGATCGGCACGCCCGCCTACGCCATGGGGCCGGGCCAAACACCACCGGTAGCGCCAATTGGCGCGCCGGGGGCCGCCAATCGCTTTAACCAAAACACCGTCAACAGCAACAAGGTGAACGGTATCGCTGTGACCAAAGCAGCCGTCAATACTACGATTATGAATAATGTCATCGCAAGCAATACAGAAAATGGTGTCTATGTGAAGGACAGCACCACCATCCGCAACTTGATCAGCCAAAACAGCATCACCGGCAACGTCAAATTGGGCATTGCCCTCAGCAGCAGTGGCAATGCTTCAATGCCCAAACCAGTGATTAAAAAACTCGCGAATGGTGTCATAAGTGGCACGGCCAAAGCCAATGCCAAAGTAGAGATCTATCGCGACACCGGCGGGGAAGGCAAAGTGTACCAAGGCTTCACCACGGCGAACAGCAGCGGGGCGTGGAGCTTTACGTTACCGGCGACGGATAGCGCAGCCCTAGGCGCGTTGACAGCCATCGCCATTGACAGCCAAAACAATACATCCCCCTTCGCTTCGCCCTTTGCCACGGCTGTCGCCATAGCCGCCGAAGTGACCGAACCCGAAGTGACCGACGAAGTCTATGCGACGGATGCAATGTTTGCGGCAGAAGTGGCCGACAATCAAGCAGCAGCGGCAGCGGATATGCAAAATCCGCCGGATGTTGATTATTCGGACACGCTGCGTGAACTAGAGCAACTAGAGATGGAAGAGGTGCCGCAGACAAATATCTTCCTACCCTTGGTTCAAAAAT
>DAOTTR010000250.1:0-3690 GCA_034437715.1 Caldilineaceae bacterium | reverse complement strand
AGCGCTTGCCCAACAAAATCATGCGTAGGGGCGGCCGCGCAGCCGCCCCGCGTTTGGCTCGCTGCGAACGGGCGGCGGCAAGCCGCCCCTACTGCATACTTATTTCTTTCTACTGTCCTAATGCATAAACCGTGATGCGGATCTGCGTCTATTATAGCGCCACGCCAACGATTGCGCGAATCACGCCGTATGAAGCAGCGCGACCACCCGTTGCCAGATCGCCTGCTGCACCTGTTCGATAGACTGAGTTGCATCGACAACCAGCCAACGCCCAGGGTCCGCTGCCACCAATGCCAGAAAGCCATCTCGCACCCGTTGGTGAAAAGCCAATGCTTCGGCTTCCATACGATTCCACTCCTCACCACCTGCCAGTTGGCTTTTGCGGCGCAAACCAGTTTCGGCTGGAATATTCAAAAAGAGGGTCAGATGTGGGCGTAACCCCAACGTGGCAAAGGTGATCAGATTTTGTAGATCCACCAACGGCAAATGACGGCCATAGCCTTGATAGGCCAGGGTGCTGTCGGCAAAGCGATCACACAGCACGATCTGCCCAGTAGCCAACGCTGGCTGGACAATCTCGTCGATCAAATGGGCGCGCGCTGCGTTAAAGAGCAGCGCCTCGGCACGGGGTGACATGTTGGTGTATTGGGGTTCCAGCAGGATGGCGCGAATGGCGTTGCCAATCGCCGTGCCACCAGGCTCGCGCGTGGCAACAACTTGACGGCCCTGGTTTTGCAATGCGCTTTGCAGCAGGCGCAATTGGGTAGTTTTGCCGCCGCCTTCGGGTCCTTCAAAGGTGATGAATAGACTCACAGTAATCAATCTAGTACAGTTGGGCGTAGATACCACGGCAGTTAATAAGGCACGTTACTCGTGTACATCATGGTAAAAATAGGGTACCTTATTTACGCCGGGATCTACTAGGTAGTTGGTGCGGCTACCGGGGTGAACCAGGAAACGTTGCTATACTGCGTTCAATTTGAGAAGCGGAGTTTCGCTATAGCATGCCGGGGACTGCCCAACTGTAGATCTGTACTGAGAACTTTTCCTGGGCAGTCCCTGGCACGCTGATCATTGCTACATCAAACTCCGATTTTCATTCTGATTTGAGTATAGCACCATTATACGCTAGCGTTACAAAGTCCGAAACTCTGCAACGCTAGCGTATGACAACGTAAATACCACGGCGGAAATTGGGCAGGTTTACCGCTGGTCAGAAGGGCTGGTAAATTTCCACCGGGATTTACTAGCGGGATTACCTACTCTTTGCGAAAGATGCGCACCCGGCGATAGGGTTCGCGGCCATAGCTATGACTGAGCAACGTCGCCGCGCGCACCAATTGATGTTGCTGGCTGCGAATGGCCGCCGAACGGGGCTGTAGCTCAATCGTGTTTTCGCCGTTGAGCACCTGTTGGATACCCTCTTGCGTTTCGCGCATAGCTTCGGTGAAGATATCCACTGGGTCGGTGGGAATCTGGAAGATATCCACCAGACATTGTTCCATCTGCGTCACGGTGTTACTGCGCAACACGTAAATCGGCACGTTGCGGCGCTCGGCATCGACCAAGGGCTGTGGCTGTTGACGATAGTAATTCTTCAACGTCATCACCACGTCGGCCTGGATCAAGTTATCGACAATCTGGATCGGCACATTGAGCGCGCTGGCCGCCGAGCGTAGCCGATTCTGACCAATGCCATAGGGATAGACACGCATCAGACGGGTTGACGGATTTTCTACCTGGGCCGGTTCTTCGCGCGCATAGTCGGCGACGGCGGCTTGGGCTTCTTCCCAGCGATTATAGGCGCTACCATTGCTTTCGACCGCTGGTTTGCCATTAGGCGCTGCCGACTCACGCGTGTCGCGCGGCCGTCGGTGTTTACCCACCTTGCCAGCCGCGCTTCGTTCAGCTTCGGGATCTACAGTTTTCTCAATGCGCAAGCGCCCTTGCTCATCAATATTGCGGATTTCGGGTGAGATCGTACGCCCGCGCAACAGCGCATCGACCGCGGCACCCACATCATGATGCACGACCATGCGTTGGCGATCCTGAATTTCAATCAGCACATCAAAAGTGGGGGGCGCTTTGCGCTCCAATACGCTTTTCTGGGTGCCGCGCCGCCGTGCTTCTTCATCGGACAGCGTCACCGACTCGATGCCGCCCACCAGATCACTCAAGGTTGGATTCATCAGCAAGTTTTCCAGTGAGTTGCCATGCGCCGTGCCCACCAACTGCACCCCGCGCTCGGCGATAGTGCGGGCCGCCACGGCTTCTTGCTCGCGGCCAATCTCATCGATGATGATCACTTCGGGCATATGATTTTCCACCGCCTCGATCATCACTTCGTGTTGCAACGTCGGTTCTACGACCTGCATCCGCCGCGCGCGACCAATCGCCGGGTGGGGAATATCGCCATCACCGGCGATCTCGTTGCTGGTATCGACAATGACCACACGCCGCTCTTGGCCACGCACGCGCGCCGCTTCACGCAGCAAGGTTGTTTTGCCGACACCTGGCCGACCGAGCAGCAAGATACTCTTGTCACTCATGATGATGTCTTTGATAATTTCAATGGTGCCATAGATGGCGCGCCCCACACGGCAAGTCAGCCCGATAATTTTGCCTTTACGGTTACGGATCGCTGAAATGCGGTGCAAGGTGCGTTCAATGCCAGCGCGATTGTCTGCGCCGAAATCGCCAATCTTGTCGATCACCATTTGTAGATCGTCGAGTGTTATTTCTTGATCGCTGAGATACATCTCGCCTTGGCCAAAGCGCGCTTCGGGCAGACGCCCCAAGTCCATGATGATTTCGATCAATTCTGGCGCACGATTGGCTTGGTCTAAAGCCATACGGATACGTGGTGGCAGAATGCTGAGCAGTAAGTCAAGGTCATCAGTAATTTGCAGTGTTGTCACGTCACTGTTGTCGCGTAGGGTTGTAGCTTCATTGCGGACTTCATTGCGGGATGGTGCAGGTTTGGGTAATTGAATTGTGTTTAAAGAGCTAGAATTCACAAGCATTCCTCAATAGTTGATCGGGAGGTGATTCAAGAGACAAAACCAATAGTTCAGACGATACGGCTACCCACTTGCATGACGCGAGCTTGTTGAACAATGCGGTTTTCTACCATTTGTTTACCATGATGCAATCGCCTACAAAATGGCCCAAAGGGTAATTGCCGAGCTGTATAGCCGCATTTAGAAAAATCTGGGGTTAGTTACCCACGCCTATCGCTGCGTAACAAGATCATGATCATTAAACCTCCAACTAGAAAACGGTTCTGCCACACTTCATGTTCCAAAAAACAGATTAGCATTTGCTTAGAATATTGTTATACGCTTGCTAAACGTAGGAATACCCATCACAGAAATTGACTGTTGTTCATAATGCACCTCTAGTACAGTTGGGCGTAGATACCACGGCAGTCAATAAGGCACGTTACTCGTGTACAGCATGGTAAAAATAGGGTACCTTATTTACGCCGGGATCTACTAGTACAGTTGGGCGTAGATACCACGGCAGTCAATAAGGCATGTTTACCCGTGTACATCAGCGTAAAAGTAGGGTGCCTTATTTACGCCGGGATCTACTAGTACAGTTGGGCGTAGATACCACGGCAGTTAATAAGGCACGTTACTCGTGTACATCATGGTAAAAATAGGGTACCTTATTTACGCTGGGATCTAC
>DAOTTR010000249.1:0-2336 GCA_034437715.1 Caldilineaceae bacterium | reverse complement strand
AGGACAGTAGAAAGAAATAAGTATGCAGTAGGGGCGGCTTGCAGCCGCCCGTTCGCAGCGAGCCAAACGCGGGGCGGCTGCAAGCCGCCCCTACGCATGATTTTGTTGGGCAAGCGCTGGATACTTATTTCTTTGAAAGCGCCTAAGATCGAATTTTATGTAACCAGGTAAATCGGTATCGTGTCAATGTTATTATGGCAAACATTTGTAGGTGCGGTTTGTAACCGCACAATTCATGAGGCACGCAAGACCTGCGGTTTGTAACCGCGCAATTCATGAGGCACGCAAGACCTGCGGTTTGTAACCGCACCTACGCAAAATTTGCTTACCGCAATGAACATTGAGGGTTAGGTCAGGGCATATCGTTGCTCTACCTAGGCCTTACGCAAACGCTGCGCCCATTTCCTCGCCAATTTGGCGCATACGCTCTTCGGCGTTGGCAATCGCATCTGCCGGTGATGTCCCTAGCGTAATGACTTCGAGAATCAGATCATTGAAGACAGCTTGCGCCTGGAGCGCATCAAAGTAGGGGCTTGGATCGGCGGGATCGGAAAGCCCAATAAAGTCGCCCTGGCGTTGCTCGGCCATGCGCTGCAAATTCGCGTCGGCTTCAAAGGCGGCCAACACCGGTTCCATGCTCAGGTAAGCCTCGTAGGCCGGCAGGAAGAGACCGGCAGAAGCCAACGAAATGGGCAGGAAGATATCGGGGTTGAGCATGTGCAACGCTAATGCTTTGGCCTGTTCGGTTGCCTTGGCACCCGTTGGCACATACATCTGGCCGTCACCACCACCACCAATCAATTGCTCGCCACGCGGCCCGATCAGCATATTGAGGACAACCGTATCTTCAAAGACGGGGTTGCCATCGGCCTTGGCCTTGGCATAGACACTAGCGGCATTGGCTGTGTAGGCAATGTTGCCCGCCAGATAGGCTTCATTGTTGCTAGAATCAGTCCAGGCCAATACACCTGGCGGCAACATCGGTGCATATTTCTCCGATGTATAGAGCTCGGCCAACCACTCTATCGCAGCTAAGGTTTCCGGGGAGTTAAAGGTGAGTTCAGTCATGTCCGCATTGGTGATCTGGCTGCCCCAGTTCTGCAGAATTTCGGTGACACCACCCTGCCCATCGCCGCCCTTATTGACCGTGCGCCCCCAACCGTAGATCTGCTCGTTAGGCCGCGAAAGTTCCAAACAGACTTCCCGAATTTCGTCGTATGTGGTCAGCGCGAGTACATCGACACCAATTGCTTCAAACAGGCTGCGACGGGCAAATTGACCGCCACCGCTGTTGATGTAGGGAATGGCCCACCACTCACCCTCAATCTGATTATTGCGCGTATGGCCCGAAGAAGGTTGACCATAGGTAGCAATCGCCTGCTCAACTGTATCTGAAACCGATTGGAGCGCCTCATAGAAATAGAGTTGTTGGGTAAGGCGTACATGATAGATAAAATCGGGTGGATCGCCCGCTTCGACGGCGGCCAATGTCTTGGGCACAAAGTCTTCGGTGGCTTCGGCGGCAACTACGGTCGTTTCCACCTCAATATTGTTTTCTGCAGCCCAGGCTCTAACAGCATCGGCGAAGATGGTTTCCATCTCTTGGAAATATTCTTTGCGGTGCGCCACCACCATGGAAACAGGTGCTTGGGCAGGTGCTGCTGCGCCTTCTGTTGTGCTGCCGGTGGTCGGTGCCGTGGGGGCAACACAAGCGGCCAGGGCAATTGCGCTCGCGCTCACGCCCATCAGCTTCAAGGCTTGACGGCGCGAAAGCGTAGTCCGCAGATTCACGTTCGGTTCTGACATGAAATTTCTCCTTTGGTCTACAAAATGATAGTTATCAGTTGACAATGGAGTAAGGTATTACCGCCATACGGCTATGGATCTGAGGAAATCCGTATAGGCAGTCGTGACACAACATCAAAAAGAAAAGGTTATGCTATCCCAAAACAGGGTAGAACACCATTTACCTGGACGCGTATACGAAGACGCTTGACACCCATCAACTTTACGAACGAAGAAGCTCTAGTCGGCAGTATAGGATATTAGCGGCATTGCAGAACAATACCGAATGGGAGCTGCCATGAATCGTTAACGCAGAAAAGTTAACAACAACTAGAGGTTGCCCTATTGTAGAGCAAGTGTGACAATTCGTCAATGCCGCGTAGCTATAAAACCAAAATAGTCAATAATCAATGGCTAACGCCTAATGAATAATCGGCTCAACCGGATCTCATGTGGTTGACAGCGTCGAATCAATTCGACGCCTGCTATGCCAAACCTGCTTAAGCAGGTTTTTCGTGGCAGCCGCCGGTTTCAACCGGTGGTATCCTTGT
>DAOTTR010000248.1:0-2117 GCA_034437715.1 Caldilineaceae bacterium | reverse complement strand
GCAATGTCGGCTTGCCCAACTGTGCTGCCGTAGTAGCTTAAATTCATCGACATCGTGGCTGGCCCGCAGTTATTCCAGGTCTGCCAAACATTGGTAAAGCCGGTCAACTCGACATAGGGTTGCGCGGCTTGATAGGCGGGCGGCGCTGTTGGCGTGGGCAATGGTGTCAACGTGGGGGTAGCGGTTGGGATCGCCGTCTCGGTGGCGGTCGGTTCGGGTGGCGGCGTAAGGGTAGGGGTAAATGTTGGCGGTGGCAGCACCACTGTCTCGACCGCGGCGCCGGTCTGTGTCTCGAAGAGACCAGCCGACAAAACTGGAGTTGTGCGCGGCGCAGCCAACACGGTTGATCCGGCCTCGGCGAATAAGCCTGGGGCAGCATAATGAACGAGGCTAGCGGCCACCATCACAATGCCACCGATCAAAACACTTATCAATGCCAAACCCAGAGGGCTTTGAATACCTTTCATCATTAACTGCACTTCCTGAACACAAACGGGGAATCGCTTGCGTCTCGACATATGGCCGATGACCGGCCGCACTCCACTACAACCATCATTCTACCTGATCCTACTGCAGAGCGCGCAAATACGCCTATCGATAGAGAACATCTGATCATAGACGCTTGCAAAGTTAGTTTGGTTCCGGGATGGGGAGGGAGGGGGTGAGCACATGAGGGAGCGGAGGAGCAGAGGGATAGGGGAGCACGAGTGCTTCCCCGCGCCACGCACCGTTTCCACCAGTTCCGAATAGACAACAAGGCGCTTGGAATAATGACGTTGGCCGCTGTTCCACTGGCCCTTGCAGGTGATCAGGTTCAATTGACTGCGCAAGGAGAAACCAAAGATCGCTTCGATTGGCGCCTGGTCGTAGGTATATGTTTCCAGATGGTTGACAGCGAAGTGGTATTGCGTGCCGGCGGCCGTGGTCACAATGATAAGATCACCAACGGTCAGCTTGTCAATCGACCAGAAAATGGCGGGGCTACCATTCGCGCGGTCCAAATGGCCGGCAATCACAGCGTTGCCCAATGCGCCTGGCTATTTGCCCGGCGCATACCAAGCGACATTGTCGACTTGCTTGGGGATATCCATCGCGCCGTTCTTATCGCGTCCCACTGCTTCGATCACAGCATTGATCGTAAGCGTGGGGATTTGCAGCCGAACGGGTGCCTCGCCGGTGACCGGCCTAGAACCGAGCGACGATGGGGCAGCCGGCGTCGTAGCGGTAATGGCTACATTAGTCGTCACGGCGCCGGTTGCAGTCGCAATGATCGATGTTGTGGTGGATCGATCAGCTATCTGCTCGTCAGCGGAAGAAATCACTGGCGCCGCCCATGTGATTGACGCCGCCCACAGTAAGAAGGCAATCGTCAGTCCAATCCGACATACAAAAGTGAATAAGTTCGTGCGCAAAATGCCTGATTTCATGATAGGCCTTCGACATTATGAATGCCCACGGCAGCGGTTAACAGATCTTTGTCTTGAATAAGAGGGGCAGCGCCCAGATAAGCTGCGGCGCCCAGTTCCTCCAATATCTGGAAGTAATCTAGCACTTCCTGGCCGCTCTTAAACTGCGGGAAGTTATATTTGTCTTGCGCCCGCATGGGGCATAAAGCTAAACGTGTTAATCAACACAGGGATGCTGACACCAGGGATGTTGGCCATAGCTGCTGTACCGGTCATCATTTCTGTGTTGGTCATCATTGTGTTGGTCATCATCCTTGTGTCGGTCATCATCCTTGTGTCGGTTGCCATGATCTCAGCCGTCTTTACGTCCATTTCCACACCAAACTGTTCCGGGAATTGAACAATAATGGCGTTACTGAGTGGGTTGGCGATCATCGCCATGTGGCCATAGGCTGCCCGCAAGGCATGATAGAAGGCCGCCGGATCACCACTGTCCGCCGCATCGATTACGACCAGGGTCGTTGCGGCGTGGATGGTCACCAAATCTGTCACCGCCGCAGCTGGCAGATTTGGGTTGGCCGATACCAGGAAAGCGGCCAGTTCGCCGGCATAGGCTGTCAGCTCGCCAGTCGCTTTGTCGCGGGCGACGTTATCAGCGGCGATCAGCGCCAGCGTGTAGTCGATGAAGAAGCCGATGTGCTTACGCGACAG
>DAOTTR010000247.1:0-2865 GCA_034437715.1 Caldilineaceae bacterium | reverse complement strand
CGTCGAATCAATTCGACGCCTGCTATGCCAAACCTGCTTAAGCAGGTTTTTCGTGGCAGCCGCCGGTTTCAACCGGTGGTATCCTTGTCAACCACATGGATTCCAAATGAGCCGATTTTGGTTACGAGTAATACAAAGGAATTTTCCCGTATTGCTGAATTGAAACTTGAGAATTGGCTCGTATAATCTGCCTAGTAGATCCCGGCGTAAATAAGGTACCCTATTTTTACCATGATGTACACGAGTAACGTGCCTGATTAACTGCCGTGGTATCTACGCCCAATCTAGTAGATCCCGGCGTAAATAAGGCATCCTACTTTGACCATGATGTACATGAGTAAACGTGCCTGATTGACTGCCGTGGTATCTACGCCCAACTGTACTAGAACTGTTCTCCCACGTAATCTACTTGTATCATCAATCCACTGGGGCCAAGCGCAGCGCATTGTCGGCATAGATCTTCTGCAACACGGTTTCTGGCAATTCCAGGCTATTCAAAAACTCCTGACAGCGGTTATCAAAACAATCGCGCCCGTATAGAATGCGATCCTGAAACTCGATCAAGAAATCTTTGCTGAGCTCACGGTCGCGCATGAGCGCACGCAGGGCCGACCCTGCCGAGAGATCGGCGTAGAGATTGGGGTAGTCGCGGAACATCTGGATCACCTTGCCGCCGGGCAAGACGGGCCCATCGGGGTAGACCACTTTGTCAAACTTGTCATCGCCAGAGATGTGGGCCCAAAAGCCGGGCGCGTGGCCGATAAAGATTGTCTCGGGGCAGGCACGCACGGCGCGTTCGAAAGGCTCGATGCCACCGCCATACCACCAGTTGGGCCGCGGGTAACGTTGACCCGTATCAATCGCATAGTCGATGTGGACGAGGACGGGCAACCCTTTCTCGCCACAGAAGCGATAGAGGCGGATGGCATCCAGGTCGTCATACATCATGCGCAGCTTGAGTTCGCCGTAGACTTGCACGCCATGCACGGCAATCGCCGCTTCAAGCTGATCGATGGCATCGGGCCGGCGCGGATCGGGTGCATAGCAGAGCACAAATTTATCGGGCGCGGCCTCTTTGTAGCGCAGGCAGTTAATAAAGGGCAACGGATAGCCATCCTGAATCAAGGAGACTTTCAGGTAGCCATCGGGCACATACTCGTCGCGCGGCGCTTCCCAGGAAAGCAGCCAGGTGCGTTCGATGTTGTACGTTTCCATGTTTTGCAGAAACTTGGTCAGGTTATGACCGTGCCAGTCGGGATGGTTGTGGGCGTCAATAATGCGCATAGGGTGTGATTGTCTTTCTTTGTGATTAGCAATTAGCAATTAGCAATTGGTTATTGATTATTGGTTATTGGTTATTAGTGATGACTCAGACCTTGGGCCAGCGAAACCGCAGCGGCCAGCGGTAGCGGAGTTCAGTCGGCTTGCCATCGGGCATGGGGGCATTGACATACCCGAACATAATAAATGCCGTGATCAACAGGGTAATGCTGGTGAGAAAGATACCCCAATAGGGAAAGCCAAAGCGCAGCAATGTCACGCCAATCAACGGCACGATCATGCCACGTAACCCGACAATTGTGCCCTGGACGGCGGCGTATTCGGTGACGCGCTCGCGCGGGGCCAATTGCATGCCCGCGGTAATCATGCCCATGTCCCAGCCGGCATTGATAATGCCCTGAACGGCAAAGGTCGGCACCAGCATCCACGCATTGGCAACCCAGATATAGGAAAAGGGCACAAAGATCGCAATGGCGCAATTGAGGCGCAGCACCCATACGCCGCCATGCCGATCCACGAGCCTGCCCCAAAATAGATAGCCCAGCATCCAGAAGAGTGACTGCACCAAGCCCAGCCAGCCCAACGCCGAATAGGAGAGTTGGAGCTGATCCACCTGGACCAGCGGATAGATTGTCCACGAGAGCAAGGAGCCTGCGCCATAGACGCCAAAGGTGGTCAGGTAATAGGCAAAGCGGCGGTCATCGCGTAAGATGTGCCAGAGTTCACTGAGTGTTTTGGTCTGGCGAGCTGGCAACACCCCTTCATGAACATCCAAGCGGGTAAAGAAGAAGACCGACAGCAGGCCAACCAGGCTCCCAATCGGAAAAAGCACCTGGTAGCCCACATGGTCAAGCGCCCATCCGGCCATGGGCGTGATCAATACGACAATGGCAAAGCGCGCCATGCGCACAATCGACATGATCTTGCCGCGTGTGCCATCGGGATATATTTTCTGTAAAATGCGTGTATAGCCCGGGTTGGGAAAGGCTTCGAGCAGCCAGAAAAGCGCACCCAGGATCAGCATCCACAGCGGGTTGATCGTAAAGGCAAAAAAGAGCAGGACCGACCGCGACAGGATCCAACAGACGACAATCACATTCATGGTGCGCCGCCGCCGCATGAGCACAATGCTAAAGGCTGTCAGCACCGAGCCAACAAATTGTTGTGATGTATAGATTGCCAACATTTCGGGGGTTGCACCACTGCGGCGCAAGATCACTGGAATAAAGGGGAGGGTTGTGGCATAGAAAAACCCGTAGGCCATACTGACCCAGATCTCGATTCGCATATTGCCGCGGATACTCGCGGGTAACTCACCCGCCAGCGCTACTTCCATCCGCGAAGCGAGCGCGCGCAAAGAAAAAATCATGAAAGCTACTTTCAACCGATTAAAAGACTGGTTACCAATCAATGGCCTGGTTTGCGCAAAGGGTATTTCCCTTGCCGCAAACTATCATCCTGCCGCTATGCTGCCACAACTTGCCGCGCCACGCGCAGAATCGCATCCAAACTACGCTCCACATCTGCCGCGGTCGTCGCCCACGAGGAGACGCTGATGCGCATGGCGGCGCGTCCCTGCCAGGT
>DAOTTR010000246.1:0-8497 GCA_034437715.1 Caldilineaceae bacterium | reverse complement strand
CAAGCCTGGCTGCTTTGGCGGCTACACTTGCTATGGCCGGGGTTGGTACTGGCCGCGCTTGGGCTCTATGCCCTGGTGCGGCGACGCAACTGGGCGATCCTGACGTTGACGGTGCCCTGTTTTCTGGCACAACAGATCTTCAACCTCTTCTATGCGATTGACGACATCCTGGTCTATTATATCCCACTCTATCTGATTGCCGCGATCTGGATAGGCTTTGCGGCGGATGCGATTGGCGGCAGTATGCAAGCGCTCATGCGCGAAACACCACCCGCCGATCGTCCCGTGCCAGAACCGGTGACCCATACCATCACGCGCACAACCATGGGTGGAGACAGCGACACAGACACCCATACCGTTACCCAGACAGTGGCAAAACCCGAAGCCCCACGCATGGTGCTGCCCGTGGGGCTGGTATTGGTGCTGGTGCTTTTCTGGATCCCGATTCAGTTGATCACGCGTGACTTTGCGCGGCTCGATCAATCCAACGCAACGCAGGCACAAACATTCTGGCAGACAATCGCCAACGCCCAGCCGCCTACCAATGCGATTCTGGTGAGCAATGATCGCAACGAAATGGTGCCCCTATTCTATCAACAAGCCGTGACTGGCGAGTTCCAGGGCAGTACCGCCCTTTTCCCGTTGATCGCCCCCGAGGCACGCTTTGCCGATATTGGGGCAACACTGGAGACGGCGTTAGCTGAAGGCAATGGCCGCCCGGTCTATCTGATCAAACCTATGCCAGAGTTGGCCGTAAAATTCACGCTGGCTGCGGCCACGCCGCCCCTGATCCAAGTGGTGGGTCCAGCCGTGACCAGTGAGCCAGTGATAGCAGTCCAGCAACCACTAGGTCCCCTATTACTGCTGGGCTATGACGGGGCAATAACAGCCACAGAGGTACAGATAACGCTCTACTGGCAAGTACAGGCAGCGTTGCCAGCCGACTACGTAACCACTGTGCAACTGCTGGCCGCCAATCGCGACAAAGTAGCGCAAAGTGATGCACTGCCCGGCGGGGTCTATTATCCGACCTCGCTCTGGAAGCCAGGGGAAGTGCTGGTAGAACAGCATACCCTAGCCCTGGAAGGCGCGCAGCCGCCAACAACGCTGCTCGTCGGCATGTACCGCCCGGGCGATTTGACACCATTGGCGCCACCCCTTGAACTCGCCTGGCCGCCGGACGGCTTCTAGTCAAGCCTATGGTGTGTTATCATAGACAGCCCGTTGCCGAAACACGCAACGATTCCCGTTCAACGCATCTATCAACAGAAACCATCAGCTAGTCATGACTACGCAAAGCGAATTTACCGTCACCCACCCTTGGACCTCTGACCAACGCACACCATGGCGCTGGATTTTTTCGCATATCCGACGCCATGGCTGGATTATTGGTGGCTCGATTATTGGCGCGGCAGGCAACGCGGGTCTGGCGACAATTGTACCCATTTTCTCTGGCTACGCCTTTGACGTTATTCTCAAAGAGACGCCCAATCTGCGCGCCCTGCTCTACTACTGTATTATTATTGTCTTGAGCCAGCTCCTGCGCGCCGTGTTGCAATTGGCGCGCAACTTTGGGGCCGAGGTATTGGGCCAGCGCCTGGAACGCGATACGCGCCAAGAGTTGTATGCGTCACTTCTGGGCAAGAATATGGACTTTCATGACACCCAGACCACCGGCGAAACCATGGCCCGCGCCACCAATGATGTGCGCGAGCTGGCCTTGATGATGGCCCCTGGCCTCAGTTTGGTAATCGGCTCGGCCAACTTTCTGATTATGCCGCTCTTTGTAGCCCCGGCCTATCATCCTTCGCTGATTCTCACGCCACTGCTCTTTGCGATTGGCTATCTCATCAGTATGCGCAGCTATTTGCGCGATCTGCAGCCGGCCACCACGGCGGTGCGCCAGCGCTTTGGTCTGCTCAATTCGGGGCTGACCGAAGCGGTCGAAGGCATCGAAACGGTCAAAGGCGGGACGCAGGAAGAGTCCGAAGTTGACCGATTTGTGCGCAATGCTGCCGCAGTCCGTGACACCACGGTTGAACAAGGCCGGATCGAGGCGCGCTTTCTGCCGGTGCTGCTGCTGGGCGTTGCCCAGGCCACCGGGCTTGGGCACGCGCTCTGGCTCTATCAACGCCAACTGATTTCGGTGGGTGATGTCGTCTCGTATACGCAATTGATCGCGCTGCTGGGTTTTCCCGTCTTTGTTTCGCTGTTCTCCTATTCGCAGGTGGCATCGGGTCTGTCCAGTGCGCGCCGCATTCTGGAACTGATGGGCGCCAAGACGCGCTTGGATCAAAATACAATTGGGCATCAGGGCACGGTTGCGGGCACCATTCGCTTTGAAAATGTTACCTTCACCTACAACAAAGGCAACAGTGAAGATGAGCGCGCCTCGCTGAACAATATCAGTTTCGAGGTAGCTGCCGGCCAGACATTGGCCTTGGTGGGGCAGACAGGGTCGGGCAAAAGTACGATTGGCAAGTTGCTCAACCGCACCTATGATGTGGATAGCGGACGAATTTTGGTCGATGGCATTGACGTGCGCGAGTGGCAACTGGCTGCACTGCGCCAGCAAATTTCGATTATCGAGCAAGATATCTTTCTCTTTAGCCGCACGATTGCCGAGAATATCGCCTTTGGCAAGCCCAACGCCACCCAAGCCGAAATCGAGGAAGCCGCCCACATGGCACAGGCCCACGACTTTGTCATGAGCTTTCCCGATGGCTACCAGACAGTCGTCGGCGAACGCGGGACCATGCTCTCCGGCGGGCAACGGCAGCGCTTGGCCTTGGCGCGCGCCTTCCTGACCAACCCACCGATTCTCATTCTGGACGATTCGACCAGTGCCATCGACAGTGCCACCGAAGATCAGATCCAGAATGCGATCGAGACGGCCGCGCGTGGGCGCACGACAATTCTGATCACCCATCGCCTCTCGCAAATTCGCTGGGCCGACCAGATCGTCGTCCTGCGCAAAGGTGGGGTCGCCGCCGTAGGCACGCATGAAGAATTGCTGGAAAAGTCACAAGCCTATCGCGACATCTTCGCCCGCTTCTAAAGCATAACCACGGATTTCACGAATTACACAGATTGTTCCTTTGCTATCCGTGAAATCTGTGCAATCCGTGGTTTCTCCTTGTCTAAAACATCGAGATCTGTGTCTCCTTGGCCGTGATAAATTCCAACAGCGCGGGTGTGCCCGCTTGGGTCTGCTGAATGCCCCGTTTGATGGCCGGGATAATTTGATCCGGCGTGGTAATCCGCTCGCCATAACCGCCAAAGGCTTTCGCCATATCGGCATAGTTGCCAGAGATATCGGTTGAGCGATATTTCTCTGTGGAAACCTGCATAATCGACAGTTCAATCGCCATGGAAAAGTTATTGAGCAGGATCGAGAGAATCGGCATCCGCTCACGCACCGCCGTTTCAAAGTCCATACCCGTAAAGCCAATCGCCGCATCGCCCCAAACGTTGATACAAATCTTGTCAGGATTAAGCAGTTTTGCACCCATGGCCAACCCCAAGCCATAGCCCAGTTGTGTGGTCTTGCCCCAGCCAATATAGGAAAGCGGCACGCTCGATTCCCAGAAGGGCGACAGTTGGTCGCGCGGGCTACCGGCGTCATGCGTGATGATGGCCTTGGTCGGGTCAACGGTGTGGATCAGATCCCAGATTACGCGATAGGGAGATAGCGGTGTCTCGTTGCTGGTGAGCTTGGGCATCCACTGCGCCAACCAGGCAGCCTTGCCCGCTTTAATCGAGGCAACCAGCGTATCGCGCCGACCGCGTGGTTTGTTGCCCAGCCGTTCGCGCACCGCTTCGATCAGCGCTTGCAACGTTAATTTGGCATCGCCCACCAAGGCATGGGCCACGGGCAGATCTTTGTTGATGTCTGCCGGATCGAGCGTGGCGTGAATCAGCGTCTTGCCCGCGGGCACTTTGATGCCAAAGCTGGTAATCGTGAAGCTATTGCCAATCCCAAAGATCAGATCAGCGTTCTGCATGGCATCATAGACGGGGCGCGGCATGGCGCGATTGGCACAGCCCAAGGCCAACGCATGATTTTCCGGAAAAGCACTCTTGCCCGAAAGGGTGGTTGTCACCGGCGCTTCAAGCAGTTCGGCCAGCGTGCGCAATTCGTCCCACGCCTGGGCATAATGGATGCCTTGACCCGCATAGATGACGGGCCGTTCCGCCGCGATCAACATGGCCGCGGCTTTGTCCACCTCGTCCGGCGCGGGGCCATAGCGCGTGTGCAGCGCCGGTGTATAGTGCCAGTCGCCCGGCACTTCGGCATGGATCAGATCCGACGGAATTTCGACCAAGGCGGGGCGCGGTCGGCCATTGTGTACGGCATGAAAGGCGCGCCGCATGAGCGCCACTGTCGCCTCGGGCATCAGCAGTTGTTCGCAGGATTTGGTCACATGGCGAAAGTTGAGCGCCGAGCTAAAGTTGGGATCGACATTGGCCAGATTGCGCGCATAGCCCATGGGCAGCACCACAATCGGCGACGATTCGCCATAGGCTTGGGCCACGCCGCCAAAGGCATTCTCGGCACCGGGGCCATTTTGCATACAAAAGACACCAATCTGCCGCCCCGATGAGAGGCGACCCACGGCATCGGCCATGTGCAAGCCAATCCGTTCCTGGCGCACAATGATCGTGCGAATATCCACTTTGGCGGCAGCTTCGATCAGGTGGTTAACGGGGTAGGCAAAGAGATATTCCACCCCCTCGGCCTTCAAAATGCGGGCAACAACATCAGCAACGTTCATCTTGGCTCCTCTTTGATTGGGTTAGTGGCAACTAAGTTTATGGAAGGCTTCACGGTTGGGGACGTGGGCTGTCAGCGGATTCGGAGAACAAATTGAGCGAATCTTACGATTGGCATCCGTTCTATAAGGTTGCTTATAGAACGGATGCACCGGAGTTTATCTGTTCAATTCGTTCCCCGAATCTGTTGACAGGGACTAGGCTTGTAGCGGGCGGGCAGGTGCGACAGGTTGCAATATTTTGCGCCGCTCGGGGGGCAGGCGGTCGAGTAAGGGTTGGGAATACTCGTAATTATAACGGGTGCGGGCCCAACTCGCGCCATAGCGGAAGATGGTGACGCGGCGTTCGCCTTCTTCATTCGTCCGGCTGCTGCCCCCGTGCATCAAGCCATCGACAAAGATCACCACATCGCCCGCTTTGAGATAGACCGGAATCGCGCCCTCCAGGTGGTCCATGCGATCCAGCTTGCCATAGTCACCGGCATTCGGATGGGGAAAGTTGGACTTGTGGCTGCCCGGAATCACCATGGTCGGGCCGTCGCCAGGGCCGATGTCGGTCAGCGCCAAAATGACATTGCACTGGCCACAGCGAAAGACGCCATTGGTATAGTCATAGCGCCCGCGTAAAGCGCCTTGATAGCCGCCCGAATGCACGGGATGGTGCCCGCCAGAGCGGCGGATCGAGGCGATACATTCGTCGATGAACAAGCCTTCAACATACGATTTTTGCTCGCCACAATAGTGGTGCAAGTAGTTGATATAGCCCGGGTAGTCGATCAAACGTTCAAACGTCTCGTCTGCTTCGACACAGTTGTGCAGTTCAAAGCCAGTCGCGCCATTGTAATCGCGGCGTTGGGCATTGCCCCACCACTCGCCCACACCTAGCGGCGGAAAGTTATCAAACGTTTCGTTGAGTGCAGCCACTAATGCAGGTTCAACAGCATTTTCGACAATGATATAGCCACGCAGATCAAAGAGAAAATCATCGAGCGGCGTGGGTTGTCTTGGTTCCATGATCGTTTCGTTCCTTCATCTATAAAATTTACTGAAATAATGGACTGACAAGGTGACTAACATCTCACCTTGTCAGTCCATTATTCTACCTCAAAGGTCACTTTAGTATAGCGCTGGACCGCCGCGTGATCCAACGCAATGCCCAAGCCTGGGCGATTGGGCACCAAGGCATGACCATCGGCGTATGCCATGTGCGGCGTGATCAGCGTATCTTCGCGCACCCATTCGCTTTGCAGATCACTGGGCAGCACACAACTACGCGCGCAGGCCGCGGCGTGCAGACGCGAATGTTGCAGCACGCCCAATTCCAAGGAACTGCCCTGCCAACAATCTTTTTGGTAGAATTCGAGAACATGGCTCTCGCGCAGGAAATCGTAGGTGCTGTCGCCGCCCACATTATAGGTGTCGCCCAATCCCTCGCGCAAGCCGAGTTGCAACGTTTCCTCATCGCGCGCATGGCAGGCAATCGTCAACGGAAAAACCTCGCGCGCCTTGTGCCAATCATCGATAGCACGCCAGGGAAACGGGTCTTCGATCTGAATGCTAAACGGCAATTGGGCCAGCGCTTCAAAGTAGCGCGCCGACTCGCGCATGGAACGCCACGCCGTCATGGGATCAAGGGTAAAGCGGAAATCTGCCGGAATATCGTCGGCAATCGTCACAATCGCGTCCACCGTATCGCCAGCGCGATTGGATTTCAACTTCATGCCGCGCAAGCCCAGCGCTTTGGCTTCGTGGACCAAGGCCAGCAGTGTCTCGGCATTAGGTCGATTGGCCCAGAAGTCAACAGCCACCGCTTTGCGCACGGCACCGCCCAAGAGGTGATGAGCCGGCAGACCAGCACGTTTACCCACAGCATCGAGCCACAGCGCTTCCATCATTTCATAGCAGCGCCCATCGCGCCGGTGCCAGGAGAGCTGGGGATAGCTGGGTGGCAACCCAATGGCATCCATCTCTTGCATCCAGATATTGGCTGGCGTAAAGTCGAGCAGATTGCGCCCAAGCAACCCTTGCAACGTCATCTCCACCGTTTCACGGCTGGTGCCGCGGCCACTCTCGCCAATCGCCGTAAAGCCGTCGGCGGTGACCCCTTCCACCAAGTGAACCGGCATATCGGGCCAGGTGACACTGCCCGTGTAGACCACGCCCGTCTCCATGGGCGCGGACAAAATATCTTGGCGCGCCGGCACCACCACTTGCCAGACACGAAATTTTTCAAAAGTTAGTTGCTCAGTCATCGGTTGTTCCTCTACTTTTTTAGGCGCGGCTGGATTATGCTGTACGTTGGCTGTGGACGGGGCCTTGCTGCACGCGTGCGTAGAGATCGCGCCATTCGGGCGTCTCTTCTTCATCCCAGATTTCCAGGGTTACGCCCGGCTCTTGCACCGGGTAATTGCCCGCCATAAAGGCTGGCCAGCAATCGTCTTTCATGGTGGCAAAGTGGGCCACGCGGCCCCCCGGCCAGACGACCGAAAGAATATGGCGCGGTTGGGCAACCTCATAGGGTGGCTCCATCCGGTAGCGCGCAATGGCGGCTTCATCGACTTCAATGCCCAAGCCAGGGCCCTCCGGTGTTTTCAGATAGCCACCTTGGATCGTCAGTGGCTGCACCAGCAGATCATCGCTGTAGTTGTTGAGGCAGGTGATGGCAGGCCACTGGGCATAGGGCAGCACCGCGCCCAAATGGGCTGCAAAAGCTGTGATCAGGCCGGTCCCCACCAATTGCAACCAAAAGGGCTTGGCAAACTCGGCAGCCAAGGCACCCTGGCGCAACACATTGGCTACGCCGCCGCCCACGACAAAGCCATCGCACACCGCTTCTTTAACCGCCGTGGGAAAATCCGGTTGCCCAAAGTGCAGGGCAATCGGGCGCGACGTTTTGCGCCGCAATTCGCGCAAGCCCTCGACATCACTTTGCGGAATCGGCCCCTCATAGATCGAGACGCGCTCATAGGTGTCGAGCTTTTGCAGCACAGGCGCGGCATTGCCCACGTTGAGCAACATACTATTCCAGTCCAGATCCAGTTTGTAATGGGCCGGCGTGACCGCGCTGACTGCTTCCACCTGGGCATAGACATCGATCCACGGGCGCGTTTTGAACTTGTGACAGGTATAGCCTTGGGCCAGCGCGTCTTGCGCCTCGCCGGCCAAATCTTCTGGTCCCATCTTGGTATTCCACCACGCGATTGGGCACCAGTCGCGCACTTTGGGCAAATTAAACAGGCGATAGGCTGGCACATCCAGCGCCTTGCCCACCAGATCGTAGATCGCCATTTGCAGACCAGGGCCAAGCGTATCATCACCCAAGAAATCTGCGGGATTGCCACCCTTCACCCGTTCCAGTGCAGCATCGGAGACGCGCCGCCAGGTGTAGTGGGGCAACGTTTCGCCATAGCCCACCAGACCAGCGTCGGTGGTCACGCGGATCAACTCGACAACTTGCCACTGCCAGACCAAGAGCGCATTCCATTTTTGCGTGCGCTCGGTAAAAGGGACGCGCAGCGTAATGCGTTTGACATCAGTGATACGTAATTTAGCACTCATACAATTTCCTATTTGCTTGTGTAGACGGATTGGATAGTCAAAGAAAAAGGGGCTCATTTGGAATCCATGTGGTTGACAAGGATACCACCGGTTGAAACCGGCGGCTGCCACGAAAAACCTGCTTAAGCAGGTTTGGCATAGCAGGCGTCGAATTGATTCGACGCTGT
>DAOTTR010000245.1:0-1529 GCA_034437715.1 Caldilineaceae bacterium | reverse complement strand
CCGTCCCCAACCGATCACGGTAGCAAAAGATACACACGCCGTGCAGTTGCGTCACAGATTGCGGCGGCGCATGGCCACATGGCCGAAAAGCGTTCTTCATTTCCCCACCTCCTCGTCGCTGCGGGCTTTGGCCGCTTGGTGGTAATCGCGCATAGCCCTGACTACTAGGCGCAGACAAGAACGCTCTACTTCCTCAATTTGAAGTGGCATTGGTCCGCGCTTCTGCGAGCTTGGCGTATTGTTTAAGTCGCTCAATGCCAATGTATTGTCTCTTTAGTTTGCGCGCTACTGAAGTGGTGGTTCCCGACCCAACAAAGGGGTCAATTACCACATCGCCCTTATCCGAAAGAAGCCGTATCACACGCTCTGCTAGTATTTCTGGAAACTCACACTCATGTCGGCTATTGCGCTGAACCGATCTAATGTTCCAAACCCCACGCGACCCCCACTCAGACCATTCCTTTTTTTCAAGTCTGTTCCGGTCAACATCTACGATGCCAGGCTTCCAGAAAATATAAAGATGCTCGAACTCATCAACTGCGCGGTATGAATTGCTGTGCCACCGGCAATTTGCCCAGCATGGGTCTTTGTGCCAAATCCGATGATCGTATAGATAAAGACCAGCATCTTTCGCCCAATCCTGCAACATACCTCCGATAAGAAGGACGCGCGTTCCGGCAGTCCCTTTCCCGCCACGAACGTTGTTGTTCTCAGATCGCCGTTGAATAGTTTGCTCACTGCATCCAAGCAGTTCCGCCAGTTCGTAGCGACTAGCATCAGGGTTTTTTCTCTGAGCCTTCAATACATCTTCACGAGTAACCGGGGATTTTTTGTTACTGATGTTGTTTGCCATGAAGCGAGGCATATCTGGATCAACAAAACAAAGAATGTCTGCAATGTTGATGACCATGAAGGCGCCTTCTTTCATGACGCGCGTATGCTCCTTGATGACATCGCGTATCAGGTTTTGCCAATCCTGAAAGGTAAGGTGTGCTTCATAGTTTTTCCCGACGAAATAAGGCGGAGACCAAAAACTAAGATCAACGATATTCGCAGGCATTGATTTGAGAACTGTTCTGGAGTCCCCAACATGTATCTTGTTCATCCAAGTATTAGAGACGGCTGGCTTGTACGATAGAACTACATCCGCAATGCGATCAAGCAAATTCAGTTCTAAGCTCATGCTGTCAACTCGTTGTATGTGATACCACGCCCTACCGTTGCGTCAACGAAACTATCCAGCCTTGCGGTAGCGTTTTCACACTCGGCAGACCAGAGGTCCACCTTGTTGCCGGCTGAAAACAAAGTGGCTAAATCACTCATTTCCCCTCCTCGTCGCGGCGGGCTTTGACCTTCGCGTCTTCGGCGGCGTCGTAGGCTGCCCTGGCGTCGGCCCTGGCGGCGGCCCATGCGGCGTCGGCGATCTTGACGGGGGCTGGCTGTTCCTCTGGCAGCAGTTCCGTCAGCCTCTTGTAGTGCACCCCGCCGGATATTGCCAGATCAATCGTTACGATCGCGCCATTGCTCCC
>DAOTTR010000244.1:0-1620 GCA_034437715.1 Caldilineaceae bacterium | reverse complement strand
TCAGTCACCGTGTTGCCTTCAATATCCACTAACCAGCCTTCGGGCACCGGCTGATTGCGCGATTGTTGTACCAATACTTTGCCGCCCGCGACCATACTCGTCGTAATATCCAGCATCATAGCCGGGCCATTGAGGGTGGGCACACTGATGGCAATTGGATTGGGTGGCAGACGACGCGCCGTGCCGCCAAAGGGCGCGGCAAAGCGCCCCCCGCCATTGAGCATGATCACGCCAATACAATCTTGGGCGGCGGCCAAGGGCGGAAAGGCCCCCAAGCGGCCAATATGGCTGGAGCGATGCACGGCCACCGCGCCCAATGTATGCGTCTTGGCCCGGTCTATTGCGATCTGCATGGCTTCGTAGGCCAACGCAATGCCAAAACTTTTGTTGGCATCGATCACCAATGATACCGGCGTCTCGCGCACAATGGTTTGGCCGCCGACAGGCTTGATCGAGCCGGCAAGCAACCCGCGCGTATAGCCCGCCAGGTGCAAAACGCCATGAGAAGCATGGCCCATGAGATTGGATTCCACAAGATGATCCATGACGACACGCGCTTGATCGGCGGGCACACCAGCCGCTTGGAAGACAGCATAACCAAAGTCACGAAGCGGAGTATGTTGGATAATTGGCATGACGGTTGTCCTTCTCGTTTCGCTTGAATAATGAATGGTTGTGAAGAGTCAGGCAGGCCCAGCGTAGGGATAGCAATCAATGCAATCAATATAGTCGTAGATACGATTGGATGAATGAGCAATTTGGGAAGCCAAAGCTATTGTAGCGAAGAATGCAAGAAGGTGCAATCTGTTTTTACGGGGCTTTTCGTGTGGGGAAACTATCAAGCGTTAGGGTCTCACCGGCCCTAACGCTTGATTGCGGAAGCGGCGGCAGATCCGCAGCAAATCCATGGGGCAGCCTACATGATGCCAGCAACCTCTAGGTTGTTGATCACATCGACCACACCATCGATATCGCGCACAATGTCTTCGACGAGATTGGTATCTTGCAGGTCATTGACCAACCCATAAAGGCGCACAACACCATGGTGGACGCGCACGCGAATATCGCCACTCAAGGTGGTGGTTTCGCTGTTATAGCGCAACGCCGTCACAATATTATCTTCCAAATCCAGGTCGTTGTTATCGACGCGGCTTGGTAGATCTTCCACATCTGGGTTGCTCTCTTCCATGCTCTGGGCAAAGCCGATACCCATTTCGATACCCCCATAGTTATCGCTGGGGATGACGGGCGCATCGTGGGGCGGCGTGTAGACAAGGCCCTGCTCCTCGGCCTCATCGGGATTATAGGTGCTGCCGCTGGTATGTTGGGTATCGATCAAATCCTCGATTGCCAAATCATTATCGGGATTATTGATCTCTTCCTCGTACATTTCTTCCAGGCTTACCTCAATAATCGGCTCATTGAGATCGATGGCTTCATCGTAGGGTAAATCATCCGCATAGCGCAGGCGACCTTCTGCCTCTTCCGCATTTTTTTGTTTGTGCGGCTCAACTTTTTCATTTCGCATATTTTCTCCTATCGAAACACACAGCGTATCTGCTCATCAACTTGTCACTGCCCGACCAGCAGCCTCGCTACTGACATGCCACGATTTTCATC
>DAOTTR010000243.1:0-13360 GCA_034437715.1 Caldilineaceae bacterium | reverse complement strand
GCATGTAGCTTGCCATTTTTGCTTCAAATCATCAATGCAACATAATCGAAACACACGCTGGTCAGTTCAAAAAATCGATGATTACGCGCAGTATTTCAAGGTCACAACTTGGGTTAGTTTATGAAAATTTAATTCTTGGATCCACAATCGTATACAAAACGTCACCCAACAAGGTGGCAATGACGGTCAGTGTGCCAGTAATAAAAATGATAGCTAGCGCAATTGGATAATCACTGCGATTGAGCGCGTCCCAATAGAGGCGGCCCATCCCCGGCCAAGAAAAAATTGTTTCCGTGATAATTGCACCGGCAAAGATGCCGGGCAAGGCCAACACCAAAATTGTCACAAAGGGAATTAGCGCATTGCGCAGGGCATGTTTCATGACGACAACTCGCTCGATCAACCCCTTGGCGCGCGCCGTGCGCACATAATCTTGGCGCAACACTTCGAGCATGGAAGCGCGCACAAAGCGGCTCCATTGTGCGGTGTTGAAAAAGGTGAGGACTGCGAGCGGCATGACGAAATGCAACACACGGTCGGCAAAGGTGCCGGCCCCAATCGTGGGCAGCCACGTGGCGATTGTATAGTCGCGCACCGCTTCGCGCGAGCCAGAAGGCATACGCGGGATCCAAGGATAGGTATCAGCCAAAAAGACCGGCGTGACGGAGAAAATCAGAATGAGTAAAATACCAAAGAAAAAGACGGGCATGGCCGAGCCAAAGAAGGAGAGACTCGTCACAAAATAGTCGAAGCGCGAATATTGGCGGACCGCGCCAATAATGCCAATTGGTACACCAATCAAGAGCGAGAGGAGCAGGGAACCAATGCCCAATTCGAGCGTAGCTGGCAAGCGTGACATAATTTCATCATACACGGGTTGCCCGATGCGTACCGTGGTGGACTTGCCAAAATCACCGCGTAAAATCCCCCGGCTACTCCTGATCGCGGGATGAAGTTGTGGGATCTCGGTCATGTAGACATAATCATCACAGCCACCCGTCTGCTCATTCGGCAGATAGCAACCGACTGCGACATCGGCAAAGAATTCGCGCCCGCCGATGACAAGCGGCCCATTGGGTATCCCGATCAACCAGCGCGAAAAGCGCACCGGCCAATAGAGATCGAGTTCATACTGGGCGCGAATGCGGGCAATATCCAGCGCATCCAGCCGTTGTTGCGACTGACGCAGACCGGTTAGGGGACCGCCGGGTGAAATACTAAATAAGAAATAGGTGGCAACCGCGACCAGCAGGGTCACAAAGACCATTTGGATTAAACGGCGAATCAGATAGACGGTCATCGCTGCTCCTTACCACTTTACTTATCAGAGCCGGGTATCATAACAAGTAGTAAAGACTTTAGTCTTTCATCTATAGGAGAAAGACTAAGGCGCTTCCAAAGAAATAAGTATCCAGCACTTGCCAAACAAAATCATGCGTAGGGGCGGCTCGCAGCCGCCCCGCGTTTGGCTCGCTGCGAACGGGCGGCTGCGAGCCCCGCCCCTACTGCATACTTTATTCTTTGCAATGGCCTAAGGTCTGTCCAGAAATAAAATAGTGAATTTACGTGATGTTACCCAAGTAAATCTGTCTAAAATCATCCATGTTATTCTTGGACAGACACTAAAGTCTTTACTACAAATACGTCTTACTTCTGCTTGACAAACATATTCATGTCAATGTGTTCCCAGGTGGGGCTAGGAATGATCTCGAAATTGATTCTGCCTTCTGCTGCCGCGTCAGCCACTAGTTGCACTTCAGCACCACCGGCTAGGGTTGCCTTCTCCACATAGTCCACATCACCACTCAGCAACTGCGCCACGGCCTGGTTGGTGTCTGGGATGAAGAGCACGATAATGCTTGCCGCGCCCGTGCCCGCCGCATAATAGGGGTTGGCTTCCATAGTCAAGCTCTGACCCTTGATCCATTCGGTGATCATGAAGGGGCCATAGCTGAGCGGAAGTTCGGCAATCTCGGGCAGGGTTGCCCATTCGGCGGCTGGGACATCGGCCAAGTTGCGGCCATCGGCCAAGACCTGATGGCTGGGGTAGATCGGATTGCCAAATGTGAATGGCGCCCCAAAGTAGGTCGGATCTTGCACGCCCGGCCAGGAGGTGAGCGTGTATTCCAGGGCATCTTCGCTAAAGGCGATGTTGCCGATCGTATCTGCTTCCGTGCCCCAGGTATCACAGCCGGTAAAGGTAGTCGCGCCTGATTGGCGGTCGCAGTTGATCTGGAAGGCCAGGCGGAAGTCTTCAATCGAGCCAGGCGTACCATCACTCCAGGTATAAGGATTGAATTGATAGGTGACAACCAGTTGGGGCAGTTGCAATTCGCTGCTGCCATCATAAACAACGGTTTCGCCGTTAACGAGCACTTCGACACCTTCGGCCAATTCGACTGGATTGCCATCGGCGGCGTAGACTGTATCCCCTGCCGTTACCGCTACCAGTTCATTCGTGGCCAGGCCAGATTCAATCGTGCTCAGGCTACTCTGCAAGACCGGTTGATAATCATAGCTGTATTGGGTGATACCAACACCAACGCCCATCTGCGAAATCTGTCTTTGCACGGCAGCACTTTCGACCAGACTCCACATGCTGGCTGGCTCTTGTGAGAAGCCCAGCACAATCGTGTCGCCGCCGTCGCTCAATGACCAACCGGCCGCGCTGGCTGTGCCGTATTCGGTTTCATCGGTGATGAGACCTTCCAGGTTCAAGCCCCAGGCTTCGGCCTCGGCGCGCTGGAAGAGGGGCAGGGAGATCATATCCTTGCCAAATTCTTCTTGCACAATGTTGTAGGCGGCAATGCGTTCGTCGCGATCTAGTGTATTATTGGCAAGGACGATAGCATTGCTCGCCGCCTCGTTGCACCAGCCCATGCCATTTTGCCCTTCCCAGTTATTGCCAGGGGTCGGAATTTGATCACAGGCATAGAGTGTACGGCCACCCGGATCAGCCTGACCGACCCAAGCAAAGGCACCCAATTCAAAATCGCGGCGGGCCAAGCCGGTGGTATCACCAAACCACCAAGAGGCCGGCGTATGTTGGCGAATCACCAGGATACCGCATGCGGCCAATTGTTGTTCAACCACGGCGGCCCAGGTTTGGCGGAACTGCGCATTGGTGGTGGTCAGCGACAGTTCCAGGGTGTCACCTTCGGCATTGACGCGATAGGTCGCACCTTCGGGCAGCGTCCAGCCGGCTTCTTCGAGCAGGGCGCTACCGCCTTCTACGTTGTATTCATAATCTTGATAGGGACCGCTGTAGGCCCAGTGAGATTTGGGCAAGAAGCTATCCATGCGCAGTGACGCCTGCACGTCTGCCGGTACATAGGTGTACGAAGCGGCGATCAAGGCATCGCGGTCGATGCAGTGCGCAATCGCCTGGCGGATGCCCAGTTGGCTGAGCAATGGATGGGGTTGGCTGAGATCCTCGGAAGCGGCGGCCGCTTCACCGGCTGTGCCGGGAACTTGCCCTGGTGTGGTGCAGGCGCTAAACAGCATTGCCGCAACCACCAGGAAGGCCAACAGGGAAAACCGTGTTGTTTTCATGTAAGCTACTCCTTTGTTAAAAACGTTGAATATAGAAACTGGCAGTAATACCTAAGATCCGGGGCGTACTAGTAATCGTCATGCGCTTCACAGTCACCGTGGCTACCTTTGGCGATTAAATTAGCGAACGAACGATCGGGTAATACACTTTTGTGGTGAAGTCTGTAATGATAGCGTTGCATAAGATTGTGCATGAAGTAAACCGGATAAACTGTAAGTGCTCACCCATAATGAAGACAAAGGCAAACAGAGTCAGTATGGCCCACCACAGCAACTAGCACATTGTAATGTAGGTTACGTTTGCAACCTGACAATCAACCCAAAACCGCAACATCGCCCTAGCCAAGCCTGGATTGACGACATTTGTCCGATTAAGAATCGGATGGTTTACATGGGACGAGCCCGTCACGTTACAAACGTGACCTACGTTTAATCCATCAAAACTTGCGTTAACAGTATACGAATGCCCTACTTTACTCATGTATAGAAGAATAGTCTACCCTCTTGCAAAGAATCGACCAAATTTAGACAGCGCTTGCGCAGTAGATTTGCCCATAACAAAGTGATTGACCTGCTGTCAACGCGTTGCGGATTTGTTCTGTGGCGAACCCTTACGCGCACAGCCAGGGTAGGGTTGAAGAGTTTGCGCTTTTGATTCCACGGGCGTTTATTTAGCAGTTGTAGGTCACGTTTGTAACGTGACAGAGTCGTTCCATGCAAACCAGCCACTTTGTAACCGGACAAGCGTCGTCGATTCAGGCTTTGCGCGGGCGGTGTGGTGGGCTTGGGCAGATTGTCACGTTGCAAACGTGACCTACGCAAACGGCTTCGTCACGATTGGTTCATTGGAGCCGCAGTGTACTAGCTTGCGCTTTTTATCCAACGCGTGTTTAGGGCATCCTATATTCCCATAGAAGGCAACAACGGAGAAACAATCCATTGATGTTGCCTCTGACAGCACTGTCACATCAAGGATGTTCCCCCGTTTTTGTTATAATCTCCTCTGTAATGAGGAAACCCTTATCTATATAGGCAAACGCGTTACAGGATCGAGGGGGAAGTAAATTCAGTCGTTCAACAACTGCTTACAGCCCACGCAGTCGGCTTATTCGTACAAGTAACAGGCCGCATAGTGACCTGGGCTGTACTCTTTAAAGGGCGGATCCGCCTGGCGACAAATGTCCATGACACGGGGACAGCGGGTGCTGAAGTTACAGCCTTTGGGTGGATTGGCTGGGCTGGGCACATCGCCTTCCAAAATGACACGCCGGCGCTGATTCTCGATTTGTGGATCGGGAATCGGTACCGCCGACAGCAGCGCTTGCGTATAGGGATGCTTGGGATCGGCATACAATTCATCGCGGTCGGCCAACTCAACGATCTTGCCCAGGTACATCACCGCAATGCGATCCGAGATATGGCGAACAACCGAGAGATCATGGGCGATGAAGAGATAAGTCAGATCTAGCTCGTCCTGCAGATCTTCCAACAGGTTGATGATCTGCGCCTGAATCGATACGTCAAGTGCCGAGATCGGCTCATCGCAGACGATGAAGGCCGGGTTGACGGCAAGCGCACGCGCAATGCCAATGCGTTGGCGCTGACCACCGGAGAATTCATGGGGGTAGCGGTTGACAAAGTAGGGATTCAGCCCGACCGTCTTGAGCAAGGCCTGCACGCGTTCCTGGCGATCTTTACGGCCAGAACCGATGTTGTGTACTTCAAGCGGCTCGCCAATAATGCTGCCCACCGTCATGCGCGGATTGAGCGAGGCATAGGGATCTTGAAAGATCATCTGCATCCGGCGGCGCATTTTACGCAATTCTTCGCCCTTGGTTTTGGTCAGATCTTTGCCATCAAAGATCACCGCGCCATCGGTTGGCCGATGCAATTGCAAAATTGCACGCCCCGTAGTCGATTTACCACAGCCCGATTCACCGACCAAGCCCAGGGTTTCCCCCCGGAAAAGTGTAAAATCGATACCATCGACAGCCTTAATAGCCCCCACCTGGCGCTGAAAAAGCACGCCGCGGGTAATGGGGAAATACATTTTCAGATCCTTCACTTCCAGGATCGTTTCACCCTTTTTTAGCGTTTTTGTTGTGGCGCCATGGGTCGTGCTCATTAGGCCGCCTCCTCTATTTCAATTTTTTGTGTCTGCAAAACGGGGACACCCGAAATGTCTGCCCAACAGGCCGCTTTATGATCAGTCCCCACCAATTCAAGTGGCGGATTTTCTTGCCAGCACTTGTCAAAGACAAATTGACAACGGGGGGCAAACGGGCAGTGCGTCGGCGCTTCGAGCAGATCGGGCGGTAACCCCTCGATCGGCACGAGCCGTTTTTGGCGACCCAAGTCCAGGCGTGGAATCGAACGCAGCAGACCGAGGGTGTAGGGGTGGCGAGGGCGGATATAAATCTGATCGACGGGTGCTTCTTCGACAATAAAGCCGGAATACATGACGAGTACCCGTTGCGCCATGCCAGCCACCACGCCCAAATCATGTGTGATCCAAATAATCGCCATGCCCAGCTCATCCTTAAGGCGGCCCACCAAGTCCACGATCTGGGCTTGAATCGTTACGTCCAAGGCGGTTGTGGGTTCATCGGCGATCAGCAGTTGTGGATTACAACTCAAGCCCATCGCGATCATCACACGTTGGCGCATTCCACCGGAAAATTGATGGGGGTAGTCGTCAATCCGTGCGCCTGCCGCTGGAATGCCCACGAGTTCGAGCAATTCAATGGCACGCTTACGGCTTTGCTCACGGTTCATGTTGAGATGCAGTTCCAATGCTTCGGTGATCTGCCGGCCGACTGTCAGCACTGGATTGAGGGAGGTCATCGGATCTTGGAAGATCATTGCAATCCGATTGCCACGCACACGACGGAGTTCTTCCTCGCTCAGTTTGAGCAAGTCTTGACCATCGAAAAGGACCTGCCCATCGACGACTTTGCCAGGCGGTTGGGGTATCAGACGAATCAGTGACATGACGCCGACGCTCTTGCCAGAGCCTGATTCACCGACGATGGCAACGGTTTCACCGGCGCCAACTGAGTAGGAGATACCATTCACCGCGTGAACGACGCCGTCTTGGGTGAAGAACTGTGTTTTCAGATTCTTCACTTCAAGCAATTTCGCCATAGACACTTCTCCTTGTATGAGTAAGATAATAGCAAACAGTATAGCCTGTAAAATGCCAGTGATCTGTTGCACAAAAAGTTAGATCGGTAGAATACGACATATTCCTGCTCTAGTACAGTTGGGCGTAGATACCACGGCAGTTACTAAGGCACGTTACTCGTGTACATCATGGTAAAAATAGGGTACCTTATTTACGCCGGGATCTACTAGTAGCATTTCAAAATTATAGGCGCATAGTAGAAAAATTCGCACCACAACCTTATTGTAAGGATGCAGCAAAATTTTACTAACGATACCTATTTATCTCTATAATCGGAAAGATAACACAAAAGCCTAGAGAATGCACTACCAAAATGCACGACAAAAGCAAGAGGCCAGTTGGGCGATCAGCTTATATTGTGGTGTGTGCATAATTTATTCGGGGAATGGTGTGTTCGGATCTACCCTTAATATTTACCCTTTATTTACCATTAGGTGGAAAAGGTGTCAAGATTCTACAAATCTTATACAGCGAACACAAGTTCCATGGCAATTTGGTAGATCAACACACACAATCTGAAGACCAATCGATTTCGGCTCAATGCGGCTGCCAACCTATTTTGGCTTTACTATTTTGGCTCTATCATTGCGACATAATATAACCTGAAGTTGCTACTAGCTCAGCCCTACTATTTTCTGTCGATTGATTTTATCATTGAGCAAATCATTCCTGTGCAAGCGTAACAAACTTTATCTTGCTTGTCAAACACCCTTTTTCTTCAAATATGCTATAAATTTTTGCAAGAATGCCGTTTATTGCGTACATCTATTGTTGATAATGGGATTGCTGACCATATTGTGCAACGAAAGTAACACCCAAAAATAAAGGCGCTTGCCCATCTCTTTTGGCTTTGTTACACTATAGCATATAGTGCCTATAGTTCAACAGATCGACCTACTGACCAACTTACAATAGGTAACCGGCAGCACTATCACGTACTATTTGCAACCTGTTACCTGTCACCTGTCACAGGCATCCCTATTGCAGGGAACATTCATGGCCTTAGAAATTGGTTATCAACTTCAGCAAGGGCGCTATCGCATAGAGGGAGTGCTGGGCCAAGGTGGCATGGGCACCGTCTATTTGGCCGCCGATCGCAATTTGCCTGGGCGCTTGGTCGCCATCAAGGAGAATAGCGACGCGTCACAGTCTGCCCAGGAACAGTTTCAACAAGAAGCGGTGATGTTGGCGCGCCTCACCCACCCGAACTTGCCGCGCGTGACCGATCATTTTATTGAGCCTTCCGGTCTGCAATACCTAGTGATGGACTATGTAGAGGGTGACGATCTACGTGAACTGCTGCGCCAACGGGGTGGGCCGCTGCCCGAACCGGACGTTTTAGCGTGGATCGAGCAGGTGATGAGCGCGCTGGAGCACATGCACAATTGGATCAATCCCGCGACACGCCGCCCCAGCCCCATTGTCCATCGTGATATTAAACCCGGCAACATCAAACGCACGCCCAATGGCCGTATCGTCCTGGTAGATTTTGGGCTAGCCAAATATGAAGAGGTCGGCGAGCACACCATTGTTGGCGCACGCGCGGTGACGCCTGGCTACTCGCCTGTCGAACAATACACGGGCGGTACTAACATCTCCTCCGATATTTACGCGCTGGGGGCCACCCTCTATATTTTGTTAACGGATCGAAAGCCACCCGATTCACCGGCGCTTGCGGCCGGCACACGGCTGACACCGCCACGCCAACTCAACCCCCAACTGACGCGCCATACCGAACGTGTCATTCTGCGCGCCATGCAAGTGCAAGGCACCGATCGCTACCAAAGTATCGCCGAGATGCGTGCTGCGCTGACAAACAAGCGGGCCACTGCCATTGCCAAAAATCAACAACCGGCCCAACAGGCCGATTATACACTGTCGCCCTACGCGCAACCGCCCCGCCGTAGCCCCGCCGGGATGATCGGTTGGATGGGTGGCGTGCTCTTGCTTATCCTGCTGGTCGCCGGCATTGCGCTCAGCGCGCCAAACAGTTGGGCGTGGCGTGCCCGGCCCGAAGCACAAGCGACTACGCCAATCGTGGCCAGTGGGATCGTGGCCGGTGGGATCGTGGCTGATGGGATCGTGGCTGATGGGATCGTGGCCGGTGGGATCGTGGCCGGTGGAGTTGTGACTTCCACCAATACACTGGCTGCTATACTGAGTGACACCCCCCCTGAGTCAACGCCACCCACCAGCACATCCACCCCAACCGAGGGGGCAATGCCAACACTGCAACGCGCCGTAGCCGTCAGCAATACTGCGCTCGTCACGCAAACTGTCATATTCCCTAGTCCCCCATTCACCCCCACGGCCACGGCGACCCAAACCACGCGCGCCACAGCGACTGTCACGGCGACTGCCACAGCCACCAAGCTACCCACGGCAACGGCAACTCCGACGTGGACGCCTACGCCAACCGCGCTTGTCACACCAACGACCATTGCAACCCATACGTCCACACCACACCCAAGTGCAACGGCAACCCCATCAACAACGCCAACCGCTACGCTCACAGTAACGCCTACAGTAACGCCTACAGTAACGCCAACAGTAACGCCAACAGTAACGCCTACAGTAACGCCTACAGTAACGCCTACAGTAACACCAACCCTGCGCCCAACAGCAACGGCAACAAATGCGCAGCCTGTATTGGGCGCAGTGCGCGTCAATCCACGCGACCAAGCGGCCTATGTCTTTGTCCCATCTGGCGATTTTCTCATGGGCAGCACAATCGAGGGGGATGAAAGACCGGAACATACGGTTGCGCTGGAAAGTTTCTGGATCGGGCAAACCGAGGTCACCAATGCGCAATATGCACGCTGTGTGGATGCGGGCGCGTGTACCCCCCCACGCGCCACGGAGTGGCGCAACGCAGACCGCACCGAGCATCCCGTCACCCATGTCGATTGGGGCCAGGCGCGTGCCTATGCCTTGTGGGCCGGTGGTCGGCTGCCCACCGAAGCCGAGTGGGAAAAAGCCGCCCGCGGGACAGATGGGCGTATCTTTCCCTGGGTCGATGTTGTGACCAATGATCAACGATTGAATTTCGATTCGCCACAAGGCACGGTGCCGGTGGGCAATTACCTGGCCGGTGCCAGCCCGTATGGCGCGCTCGATATGGCTGGCAATGTGGAGGAATGGGTGGCTGATTGGTATGCGCCGGATTACTATGCCCAGTCACCCAGCCGCAGCCCGCTTGGCCCCGCCAGCGGCCTCTTTCGTGGTGTCCGCGGTGGCTCATTCAACAGCAGTCGCGGCGATGTGCGCACAACCAGACGCGGGCGCGCCTTGCCCGATACAGCCTTTGAGAATGTCGGCTTTCGCATCCTCATACCAGCGCTGTGAGGGGGTTGGCTGTCCATTCTGTAAACAATGGCGCATAACGACGGCTTGATAGGCTTATTCCTACCCTTTTTATATCCGATGGCTCCCAAATTCACTCTTACATTGGCTAAATTTCTATGCTATACTGAGCAATGCCATAGATGATAAAAATTACGGCCATTTACCCTGGTAATGCACTACCTAAACCACCTCCTCCCAATATGTGAACCAGTGGTTGTGTGAAAAACGCCAGTGCTTACACGCTCAAAACTGGCCGATCAGACCGAGCGAAGAATTATAGGAGTTGAAGACCTTATGCATCGAAAACTGTATGCCAGACTCGTTCTACTGACCCTTGTGTATGCTAGTCTTTGTGCGCTCTTCTTGGTTTCCTATCACCCGGGCTGGGCTGCCCCCCTTGCCCAGAGCACGCCCCCAGCCGCCGATGCTGGTCAGGAATATATCGTACAGGCCGGCGATTCACTGTACAACATTAGTGGTCAATTTTATGACCAACCAGATGCCTATCCGGTGATTATCGAGGCCACTAATGCTAAAGCCGCCACCGATGACCGCTTTGATCCCATTTCTGATCCACGGCGCATTCGGGCCGGTCAACGACTCTGGATTCCCGATAGTGCGGACCTGTCAATCGTCAGCCCAGCAGCGGTCTCGGCCACGGCCACCCCAACGACGGCCCTAGCGACGACCCCCGTCACCGAAACGGCGACAAGTGTGCGCTTTGCCCAGCCACTCGATGGCGCGACGGTGCCACCCTCCCTCACCCTAGCGATGACAGCGACTGGTCTGCTTGTCGAGCCCGCCGGTGAGATCAAGGATGGGGCTGGGCACTTTCACATTCTGATCGATACCGACTTTGTGCCCGCGGGCGAAGTGATCATCACCGACGCACAGCATCTACACTTTGGCAAAGGTCAATATACGACCACGCTGGCCCTAGAACCGGGCGAGCATCGGCTGCGCTTACAATTTGCCAATGGCGCGCATATCGCCCTGGACGGCCCAGCCTATCAAGACACGATTACGGTGACGGTGGCCGAAGATGCCATGGCCGGCCCCAGCGTACGCTTTGCTGCACCCAGTGATGGGGCGACGGTGTCGCCGACCCTCACCGTAGCGATGACAGCGACTGAGTTGACGGTTGAGCCCGCCGGTGAAATTAATCTGGGGGCTGGGCACTTTCACATTCTGATCGACACCGATTTTGTGCCCGCGGGCGAAGTGATCATCACCGACGCACAGCATCTACACTTTGGCAAAGGTCAATATACAACCACGCTAGCCCTAGAACCGGGCGAGCATCTGCTGCGCTTGCAATTTGCCAATGGCGCGCATATCGCGCTGGACGGCCCAGCCTATCAAGACACGATCACCGTGACCGTAGAGTAGACGATTGCTACCTGCTTTGGTAGATGAGGCCGATGCACCGGCAAGGGAAAGAAAAGGTATGTACATATCACGTTATCCAACATTGGTCGCCGCTGTCGGGTTTGCTTTTGTGTTGTTGAGCCTATTTCTGGGTTGCTTCACAGTAACGACCGCTGTGCGCGCCCAATCTACCAGTGAACTCGTGCTAGAACCGGTTGGCCGGTTGGTCTTCACCGATAGCGCAGAGACACATGCCGGCGCTTTTCAATTGGTGATCACCCGGCTCGCCGCGCTGCCCGCCGAGAGTCACTATGTGCTCTGGCTACACGGTGAACAGACAGCTACGCTCAACCTTGGCCAACTAACCGTTACCAACGGCACAGGCACGGCACAGGGCAGCATCGATCACAATCTCGTGGCGTACGATCACGCCACAATTAGTGTCGAAACCGACGATGACCCAGCCGAAATTTCTGATCAAGTCGTTTTGACCGCAACGCTGCCCAAGCCGTTGCATACCTTGTTGACCCAACTCTTGGTGGTCGATAACACGGTGGATGAGCAAACAGCCCCGACAATTGGCTTCCTCGCCAGTGCCCAGGGGCAGGTACACATTGCTGTACAACATACCGGCTTCCTACGCGATGCCCTGGGCGAAACGGATCTGCCCCAAGCGCGCCGCCACACCGAGCACATTATTAACATTTTGGATGGCGAAAGCGGCTTTATGTATAGCGACCTGGATCGCGATGGCCGCACGGAAAATCCAGGCGATGGCTTTGGTGTGCGTTCCTACTTGGATGAGGCGCGTACCCATGCGCTCGACTTGGTAGACTTGACCCAACAGATGGCTTTGCCCAGTGATCAGCAAGCGGATGCCGCGGCCATTGTCGCGGCATTGGAAGTTGGACAGTCGGCCATTGCGGGTAGCTTTAATAACGCGCTCCAGATCTTTGCCTCGGATACGGTGACCGAAGCAGGCGGGCACGCCCAAGATCTCACAGTGGTCATCGACGGGCTGGCCGCGACGCTAGCGACAGCCTATGCCAACGCCGCGGCGATGGCAACCTATACCTTCTATGCACCAGTAGATGTCGCCACGCCGACGCCGATCCCAGCTACCCCAACGGCCACGCGTACATCATCGCCGACACCGCGCCCAGCGACACCAACCCACACGCCTTCGCCAACCGTTCTTCCAGCGACGGCCACAGCGACGGCCACAGCGACGGCCACAGCGACGGCCACAGTGACGGCAACGCCCAAAGTCGCAATCCCAAAACCGACACTCCTCTTACAACCCACCGCGACTGTCACTGCACAGCGTATCAGCCAGAGCGTCGAGTCCATCTTGGCACCCGCGCCCAGCCTGGAGATCAGTGGTGTAACCGTGGGTGAGAGCTGGCGTAATCCAGCAGATGGTGCGCTCTATATAGCCGTAGCGGCTGGAGAATTTCGCATTGGATCCACTGCCCGAGAGGCTGTTTCTCCGCGCGAAGAGCCGCAGCACACGGTAGACGTAGCGCTGTTTTGGCTGCAACAGACCGAGACGACCAACGGCCAATACGCGCGCTGTGTGGCCGCCGATGCCTGCACACCGCCCACGAACGACCGTTGGGATGATCCAGTCTATATGGATCATCCAGTCACCGATGTGGAGTGGCAGCAGGCGAATGCCTATGCAGCCTGGGTGGGTGGACGCTTGCCCAGCGAAGCCGAATGGGAAAAAGCCTGTCGCAGCAGCGATGCGCGTCCCTTTCCTTGGGGTGACGATCCGCCGACCGACACCCGTAGCAACTACAATAATGATGTGGGCGACACTACCCCGGTGGGCAGCTATCCTGCCGGGGCCAGTCCATTTGGCTTGCTCGATCTCAGCGGCAATGTGTGGGAATGGGTGAGCAGTGTGGA
>DAOTTR010000242.1:0-24056 GCA_034437715.1 Caldilineaceae bacterium | reverse complement strand
CATATATCGGCCAGACTGTTGATCTGCAAATCCGTGCCGAGACAAACTCGGCGACAAACTTGTCACCCGTCAGTAGCTGGTACATTGATGATGTTACCTTTGGTGCAAGCGCTTTGCCCTCACAACTTGAAGTCGCCACAGGGCCAAGGCAACCAAGCGTCAAAATCGTCGCGAGCACACTGGAACGTGGTAGAATCGCGCAGACGTTACCCGTCTAGAAAATTGACAATTTAGCGAATAGGAGCAGCAATCGCATGAACGCACCCACCGACCTCAGCCAGTTGGTAGCTGTTGTGTTTGATATGGATGGCCTGATGGTCGATACCGAGTCGATCTATCAACACGCTTTCCGCCAGGCCGCGGCCAGCCTAGGGTACAGCCTAAGCGAAGCAACCCTGATCGCCACCACAGGTCGCCCGCTCAAGGATGGTTACGCGCTGGTGCAAGCTGATTTGGGCCCCACCTTTCCCATGCGCGCCTTTCTCGAACGGTGGCCGAAGTTGTGGAATGCACACATCAGCGCGCATGGCGTTCCGCAGAAACCAGGGCTGATCGAATTACTCGATTTGCTCGATGCGCACAACATTCCCAAAGCGGTGGCAACCTCCACCGAATATGAGGAAGCAATCTTTACCTTGGAAAAGGCTGGCATTGCCAACCGCTTTCATCTGATCACCTCTGGCGATCAGGTGGTCAACGGCAAACCGGCACCAGATATCTTCTTGCGCGCAGCAGAGCGCTTGGGCGTACCACCCCAGCAGTGTCTAGCCCTGGAAGATTCGGAAGCAGGCGTTTTGGCCGCCACTAGCGCGGGCATGGTGACGATCATGGTGCCAGAGATTGCGCACCCTGCGCCAGCAGTATTGCAACGCGCTTATCGCGTCTACAAATCACTACACGAAGTAAATCAATTGATCCGCGAAAAATGGCTCAAAAGCGAGTAATCCGATGAACAAAGATGAGCTTTACCAATACAATCGCTATGCGTGGGACAAGGCCGTGGAACATGGCAGCGAGTGGACTGTGCCCGTCACGCCTGCGCAAATCGCCGCGGCACGGCAGGGCACATGGCAGATTGTCTTGACGCCGACCAAAGCGGTGCCCCGCGCTTGGTTTCCCACATTGATCGGCGCGCAAGTGCTTTGCTTGGCTGGCGCAGGGGGTCAACAAGGACCGATCCTAACCGCAGTGGGGGCACAGGTTACTGTCTTTGATGCTTCGCCGCAACAGCTTGCCCAAGACCGCTATGTCGCCCAGCGCGATGGCCTCACCTTGACGATGATTGAAGGCGACATGGCCGATCTATCGCTCTTCGCCGAGGCCACGTTCGATCTGATTGTGCATCCCTGTTCCAATCTCTTTGTGCCAGATGTTAACCCAGTCTGGCGTGAATGTTACCGTGTTTTGAAACCGGGGGGCATCCTCTTGGCCGGCTTCTGCAATCCAGCCAGTTATATCTTCGATCAACGCTTGGCCGACGATGGCATTCTCCAGGTGCGCCATCCCTTGCCCTATTCGGATCTCGCCAGCCTGAGCGCGGCAGAGCGCCAACAATATATCGATGACGAACAGCCCATGGAATTTAGCCACACGCTGGATGACCAGATCGGCGGGCAACTGGCAGCTGGTTTTGTGCTGACCGGTTTCTATGAAGATAGATGGCATGGTCGCGCCTTGGACGCCTATATGCCGACTTTTCTCGCCACGCGTGCTGTCAAGTTGCCGCTGCCACCAACCGAGTAGCGAGCCAGATCCTGTGCCCAGGTATAGGAACCCGCTGTATACAAGGATACATGCCCACCCCCGGTCCTGCGCTAGACTTGTGTCAAGTATCTGGAGCAGGATCAAGGCACAACCGGACGCATTGCTTTCTTGGCTAGATTTGTATTTGTAGAAGTAAATACATACAATGCAAGGTGGCAATACGGCCAACCGCAACAGCCAAGGTAAGCTGAAAGGATTAGAAGAATGGTTGACGCAGAGACAACCGCGACAGATACAGAGAGCACGCAGCCCAACACTGCGGAAACAAACGTAGACAATGGGACGCCACAAAGCGATGTCATAGACTTTGACACGCATCCAGATGGACAGAGTGCCAAGCGCAATAACGACATGATGACCAGCAGCCAATTCTTTGAAGCCGAGCGCAAGAAAAATGGGTCCAAATCCCCTGCGCGCAAAGCACCCGATGCAGCAGAAGCCGAGTTGAGAAGTGCCAAACTGCGCGAAATGGAATTGATCGAAAAAAATCGCGTAGAAGTTGTACCGGCGAAAAAAGGAACAAATTGGACACCAATTCTATGGGTCCTTGGGTTCATTGTTGTCATCGCAGTGCTGTGGTCTTGGCTTTCATAGCCACTCCTATTTGTAGGTGCGATTTGCAACCGCACGCTCGGTAGCGCACTACGAATTCACAAAATTAAATCGGAATAGGATTTATCGATAAGGCGCGTTTCATAAAAAAGCGCCCTGCTCAGTCAACTGAGCAGGGCGCTTTTTTATTGCTTGACAGGTTATAACATAGCGAGTATCAGCGCTTCACGAAGCGCTTCTCGATGCAATCGGCAGCAGCTTCCACCAGCCATAGGCCACGAAAGCCGCGAGCGCCAGCAGCACCAAATTGGGCACAATCAACCCAACCTCGCCGCGGCTCAGATGAAAAAGGCTCGCCAGCAGCATCACCAAGACCAGACCGGCCCCAGCAAGCGGGGTCAACTGTGGTTGAATGCGGGTAAGGGCCGGTAAAAGTAAGCCAAGTCCACCAGCAACCTCGGCTACCCCAATCAGTTGCACCAACCAACTCGGCACATCGCTCACCCAAGCCATGCTCTGTGCCAATTCGGTGGCCGGTGTGAGTAATTTCATCGCCCCTGCGGCAACAAAGACCACCGCTACCAAAATCTGAACAATCCATAAAAGATACTTCATTTTCCTACCCCCTGCGCTGTCTGATGAGAACGTGTTAGTTGCTGGATCGCGCCATGAAGCACAGCGCTTGCAAAGCTATATTCAAATCGTTGAACTCATGCTAACCCGGCAACGTGAGCGCAGCGTGAACAAACTGTGAACGCGCTATGCTGATCGCCTACTCGGCCAGCGACACCACCACGATCACCCCGGCAATCCCCCAAAAAATGAGCGCAACCAGCGTATTACCATTCGTATAGAGTAGTGTACCGGCCACCAGCGCAGCGCTGGCCATCAGGGTGGTATTGAGGCGATTGACCCGCCGTTCCAGGCGATCCAGGCAGCGCATGGTACCGCTGTCTTCCACCGTACGCACTTGCAGCTTACCCGTCTCTGCCAATTGAAGCAGACGGCGTATTTGGGTAGGCACAGCCAGCAAGGTGCGTAATTCTGCTAATAATACTTCGGGCGAGAAGAGCTTGGCCCCTTGATTGCCCACAATTTCCAGGGCATAGCGCTCCATCTGCGTCCACAGATTGACATCAGGGTGCAGTTGCGAGGTCAGGCCCGACAACATGCCCACGGCGCGGCCCAGATAGATAAAATCCTGTGGCACCTGAAACGGAAATGCGCGCAGCAGATCTTTGAATTCGCTGCCCAACGCTTGTACTTCTTCGCGGCTAGGACGCGCCATCTCTTGCAAGCTACGCCCCCACAAGCGCCCCAACACCGCCTCTTGTGCCTCGGTTATGCGATCCAGATCGGCACCGGCTAGAAAAAAGCCCATATCGCTATAAATCTGGGTCAAGGCAGCGGCGTCACGTTTGGCAACCGCCAGCAAAATTCGGCGCAGGTTTTCGCCCATGAGCGTCTGAATATTGCCCATCATGCCAAAATCGATAAAGGTGATCTGAAAAGGGGTCGGATCTTCGGCGGCAGTTTCTGGCGGGCGCGGCCGCGGCCGGACAAAAATATTACCCGGATGGGGATCGGCGTGGAAAAAACCTGCCTGAAACACCTGCATGAAATAAACATCGAGCAGTCGCTCGGCCACCGCCGTGGGCGAAATGCCAGCCGCTTGCATGGCAACCACATTGTCAATGCGAATGCCTTCGACATTTTCCAAGGTCAACACACGCCCCGTCGAATGGGCACGATAGACAACGGGCACAGCGACATCGGTTTCGCCAACAAAGAGTTGGGCAAAGCGCTCGGCATTGGCCGCCTCGGCGCGATAATCCAACTCTTCCCAGAGCGTGCGCGCAAATTCTTCCATAAGCGCAGGCACATTGGCGCGGCGACGGATGGGCTTGTAGCGCATGACCCAGCGCGCCACCACGCGCAAGGCCGCCAGATCCGTGCGCACCACATCTTCGATGCCCGGCCGTTGCACCTTGACGACTACATTAATGGGTTCGGCTGGATCATTACGCAAGCGCGCCCGGTGCGCTTGCCCCAACGAAGCCGCCGCCAGGGGACGCGTCTCAAAGTCCACAAAGTGGGCATCAATCCCGCCCAATTCCTGCTGAAGCACCCCCGCAATCGCGCCAAAAGGGACAGGCGGCACTTCATCTTGCAGGCCAGCCAATTCTTCGGTGATCTCAGCCGGCAGCACATCGACGCGTGCGCTGAGGAATTGGCCCAATTTGATGAGCACGCCGCCCATGGTCACGGCCAAGGTGCGAAATTGGCGCGACATGCGGCGCAAGCGCGCCGGGCGGCTGGCCTGGATGCGCTGGCGGAGCAAGGGCAGCCGCCCCAGCAAAATATCCAGCACAATTAGGTGGGCGATCATGCCGGCGAAAAAGCGCAAAATGCGGCGATAGCGGCGGCGATCGGCAATTGAGTCTTGGGTTGGAGGGTGGACAGAAGGATCAACGCCAGAAGGGTCAACGATAGGCGGAAAAGGAATCGAGTAGACAGAACTTTTTGTTGCTTGTTGCGTATCCTGTTGCATGGTCAAAATGGTAGCGTAGGCCAAGCGGGAAGTCAAGTTTTCGGCGTGGTTGGGCAGGGCTAGGGCCAATCGAGTACAGCAGCCTGTTTGGTGTTTGATGGTGCCCTGCGCTATAGTAATTTGTAACTTCTTTTGAATTAATTGTGTACGGGTAGCGGTAGAACGCATTGCCGTCGTGGAGGAATAACAGGATGAGTAAGGGTGAAGAAGTTTCGGCACAGCGCGCGGCCGACGAACATGATCATGGATCACCCCATGATAAACATCATGATAAACATCATGATAAACGTTTATTCTATCTAGCCATCGGTGCGCTGGGCGTTGTCTATGGTGACATTGGCACCAGTCCCCTCTATGCCTTTCGCGAGTCGTTTCATGCTGAGCATGGTCTTCCCGTCAGTCCAGCGAATGTATTGGGTATTTTGTCGCTAATCTTCTGGGCATTGATCAGCGTGATCTCGATCAAATATTTGATCTTTGTAATGCGCGCCGACAATCGCGGCGAAGGCGGCATCTTGGCCCTCACCGCCCTCACAAGCCTGGGGCGTACCATTGAAAGGCGCACACCGCGCTATCGACTGATCTTGCTGGGGTTGTTTGGCACAGCGCTGCTTTATGGCGACGGCATGATTACGCCGGCGATCTCGGTGCTGTCGGCGGTGGAAGGGTTGGAGATCGCGACGCCGCTCTTTCAGCCCTATATTATCCCCATCACGATTGCGATCCTGATTGGTCTCTTTTTATTCCAAAGCCAGGGCACAGCGCGTGTGGGCAAAATCTTTGGGCCGGTCACCTTGCTCTGGTTTGTGGTGCTGGCCTTGCTGGGCATCCGTTGGATCATTCGCCAACCAGCGGTGCTTGGCGCGATCAATCCTTGGCATGGGGTCGAATTTTTCTGGACCAATGGGTGGGCTGGCTTTCTTGTATTGGGCTCAGTTTTTCTGGTGGTGACCGGTGGCGAAGCGCTCTATGCGGATATGGGTCATTTTGGGAAAGCACCGATCCGCATGGCGTGGTTTGCGGTTGTGCTGCCCGCCTTGCTCTTGAACTATTTTGGCCAGGGCGCGCTCTTGCTAGAGCAACCAGCAGCCGTGGGCAATCCCTTTTTCCGTATGACGCCCGATTGGGCACTCTATCCGGTTGTACTCCTAGCCACCCTGGCCGCGGTGATTGCCTCACAAGCGTTGATCACGGGGGCCTTCTCGATCACGCGGCAGGCCGTGCAGCTTGGCTATCTGCCGCGTGTCGCGATCTATCACACTTCGGCGGGCGAGATCGGGCAGATCTATATCCCCGTGATCAACTGGCTGTTGATGATTGCGTGTATTGCACTCGTGCTAGCCTTTGGCACTTCCAGCAATTTGGCCGCGGCCTATGGCGTAGCTGTGACCACGACCATGACGATCACGACCGTCCTGTTGTTTGTCATTCAACGCGAGCACTGGCACTGGTCCTTTTCCCACGCAATTGCCTTTACCATCTTTTTCCTGATCATCGACCTGGCCTTCCTCGGTTCAAACCTGATTAAAATCCCACACGGTGGTTGGTTCCCCTTGGTACTTGCGGCGATTATTTTCACGCTGATGACCACTTGGAAGCGGGGCCGGATGATCCTGCGCGAACGCTTGCGCGAGGGCTCGATTCCCTTTGCACAACTGGTCAAAAAGGTGCGCAGCGGTAAATTTGCCAATGTTGCCCATGTGTCGGGCACTGCGATCTTTATGTATAGCGACCCAGAATCCACGCCGCCCGCCATGTTACACAACCTGAAACACAACAAGGTGATTCATGACCAGGTGGTGTTGCTCTCGGTAGAGACCGAGGAGATCCCGCGGGTCGAAAGCACGGAACGGCTCCAAGTCCACAAGGTGGAAGATGGCTTTTACTCGGTGGTTCTCCACTATGGCTTTATGGAAATGCCGAATGTGCCACGCGATCTGGTTTGGGCACGGCGCCAAGGGCTAGAGTACAAGGCGTCCGAAGTCACCTATTTCCTTGGGCGCGAGCGTCTCTTTGCCTCGAAGCGACCGGGCATGCCGATCTGGCGCGAACATATCTTCGCCTGGATGAGCCACAATGCACGCAATGCTACCGACTTTTTCCGCTTGCCGCCCGACCGCGTGATCGAGTTGGGTTCCCAAGTCGAGTTGTAATCGCGCAGACTATAGAAACCTTATATCAGTCTATCGCCAGTAGGGGCGGCTTGCAGCCGCCCGTTCTCAGCGAGCCAAACGCGGGGCGGCTTGCAGCCGCCCCTACGCATGATTTTGTTTGGCAAGCGCTGGATACTTATTTCTTTGCAAGCGCCTTACCCAAGCGGCATCGAATAGCCCATTACCCAAGCAATTCTTCCAAGATAATCGCCACCCCATCTTCGTCATTCGATCGCGTAATGCAATCGGCGACTGCCTTGACTTCATCGACAGCGTTATCGACCGCCACTCCTTTGCCGCTCTGTGCCACCATCTCCACATCATTTGTGTCGTCGCCAAAGGCCACCACATCGTCCATGCTCATATTCCATTCGGCCACCAGGACGCGCAACGCTTCGGCCTTGTCGGTGCGACAGCCAATGATCTGGATAAAGTGTGGGTAGCGCGCCGAATAGAGAGCACGCGCGCTCACGGGCAGATCAAAGGTCAGGCGCGCTAATGCTTCTACATTTTCGCTAAAGAGCAATACCTTGGCCGCGGGCCGGTCGATGGTCAATAGGTCAGCAACTTCGTAAGGGGTGGCGCGATTGGCGGCGCGATTGAGGTACAATACATTGTCCACCTCTAGCCCCAACAACAGATCGGGCGTTGTCCGTTGCAATTGGGTCAGGATTTCATAGACATCGGCAGCGGGCACCAGGTTCTGATAGATTGGCTCATTGCCCAGGCGAATTTCGGCCCCGTTATAACAGATCCACGGCAGGTGATGGAGATATTCGGGCAGCGAGCGACCAATCGTGCGCGGGGGACGCCCCGTTGCGATCACAATACGACGACCACTTGCCTGCCAACGCTGCAATGCCGTCAATGTTCGTGGGGAGATGGTGCCATCACTGCACAATAAGGTGTCGTCGAGATCCAGGGCGGCAATTTGTTGCATTACACCCATCCTTTCGGCTTAAGAGAAATTTATAGAGACGATTATACCAACAATGCCGTAGCTGGCATAGAAACGGACCGCTTCTCTGTTGCACAAGCGGATTCAATACAATAGACATTATCGGGAATAAACAGTACGGGCATGCGGTGGGCGGCGGCAATGGTTAATTGCGAAGAATCCAGTTCAATTCGCCGCCCACCGCGTGCCCCTACGCAGCTAGATATCTTATTCCTGATCATGTCTAATTCTTACAGGTTTCATAATTTTTACAGAAATACGCTTATTACAGTATAATGCTACTTGTCTTGCCTCTTTACATAGCGCGCTATCATTGGATATTTCAATACAATTCCGACCTCAATCATCCTTTTTCAAGCATCTTCCAAGGAGAAATCTATGCGCAAACTTTTCTTATGGATCGCGATCTTCACCCTTATGGTGCCATTGTTGTTTTACACTAGTCCCTCTTCGATTGCTCAGGACCAAGGCACTGTCATTGCCGACGGTCTCAACGGGCCAATGGGTGTGTTGATCGATGAGAGCGGTACCGTCTGGGTGATCGACTCTGGCCTGGGTGGCGACGACGAGGTGTCTTTTACAGATGCACAGACAGGCGAACCCGGCGCCACGCCCTATGGTGAAACCGCGCAAATCGTTGCAATCGCCCCCGATGGCACCCAAACAACCGTGGCGACTTTGCCATCGATTGCCACCCCCTCTGACACGATTGGCGGCGCGCGCCTAGCTGTCCTGAATGGCAAAGTCTATGCAACAGTTGGTCAGTGGCTTGGCGATGCCAGCGCAGAAGCTGGGGTACCCAATGCCGGCGTTGTCGCCGAGATCAGTGACGGCACCGTTTCGACCGTTGCCAGCACCTGGGACTTCGAACGCAGCAAAAATCCCGATGGCTTGGCCACAGATTCCCATCCGTATGGCCTTACGGCCAGCCCCGACGGTGCGCTATGGGTGACGGACGCCGGCGCGAACACCCTGCTGCGTGTCAACCCGATCACTGGACGCACAATCTTGGTTGCCCTCTTTGCAGGCGTTCCTTCGCCATTGCCCAACCCAGCCCGCAACAATGCAATGCTCACCGATCCCGTACCAACCGCCGTGGTCGCCAAAGATGGCCTGATTTTCGTCTCGCTGCTCCCAGGCTTTCCCTTCGTACCCGGCAGCGCCAAAGTCGTCATCGTGGCGGAGGATGGCACGATCAGTGACTACGCTACCAATTTGACCATGCTCACCGATCTGCAACTAGGCCCCGACAATGAGCTGTATGGGGTCCAGTTTGCCGTCTTTGGCGAACAAGGGCCAACCCCCAACAGCGGCGCACTCGTGCGCATTGGCGAAGGCGATACTTCAGAAGTTGTGCTGGACGGGCTTTCCTTCCCAACGGCCGTCACCTTTGATAGCACGGGCGACGCATACCTTGCGATCAATGGTGTGGGTGCGCCTGGCTCTGGCCAAGTTGTCATGTATGCCGACATTGCCACCGGCGCTGGCGAAGCTGCCGCGGCAAGCGAAGAGAGCACCGACATGGCGGTCACCCAAGCCATGACTGATACCATGACCATGACTGATACAACTGCAATGGCGGATGCAATGGTCATCACCGACACGATGACCATGACTGACACCATGGTCATGACCGATGCCATGACTATGGCGGATGCAATGGCCTTGACTGACACCTTGACCATGACCGCTGAAGCGACGCCAGAACCACAAGAAGAACCGGTTGAGTCGGCCAGTGCGCCGGAAGCCATGCCCACGACGGGTGTCAGTGCAAGCGACATTGCACAAAACACGTTGCCAATTGTCGTGTTGATCCTCATGGCCTTGGCTGCAATTGCCTTTGCCACGCGCCGCCGACAGGCATAACGCGCGCCACGCTCAAGCAGCAGCGTAACAAGTGAAGTATCATGTACAGTTGCTAGTACCATGTAAGCGAAATCATGCGGGATTCGTAACTATTACGACAACGTTAAATTTCATCACCTGCTGCTCTGAATGAATTCAGCGCCTAGTACAGTTGGGCGTAGATACCACGGCAGTTAATAAGGCACGTTACTCGTGTGCATCATGGTAAAAATAGGGTACCTTATTTACGCCGGGATCTACTAGTATAGAAAACGTGTTTAAACACGTTTCCCGTCGCAGGTGTTGAATTCATTCAACACGCATTTAACGTTGGCGTACGATTCACCCCTCCCCAGGTTAGGGCTACCCTTTACCCACAGCTTTGGGTACCAGGGAGGGTGAGCGTGCCGGGGACGGCCCAAAGACGGCCCAAAACCATAGCGGAGTGCCGTCCGGCCGCTGGGCCGTCCCCGGCACGCCTTGCCTACTGCTACCTGTGGGTAAAGGGTAGCCAGGTTAGGGAGGGGTGACTATACTCGTGAAGGGCATAAATGATAACTACGACCCTAGAGAAAAATGGTAGAAATCGTTATCATCTATGGCCTTGCTCAGTATAGTTACCGGGATTCAAGGGTAGTAAAGACTTTATCTTTGTCCAAGTGGGGAAAGACTAAAGTCTTTACTACCAGACAACTTTACCGTGTACTAGTACAGAGCGGCCTAAGGCCATTTCAAAGAAGCAAGTATCCAGTAGGGGCGGCTTGCAGCCGCCCGTTCGCAGCGAGCCAAACGCGGGGCGGCGGCGCGGCCGCCCCTACGCATGATTTTGTTTGGCAAGCGCTGGATACTTATTTCTTTGCAAGCGCCTAAGTAAGACAGTAGGACAGTAGGACAGTGAGTCACTGGCTGTCTACTGTCCTACTGTCCTACTGTCCTACTGTCCTATTGTCTCACTGTCCTATTGTCTCACTGTCTCACTGTCTCACTGTCTCACTGTCTCACTGGACTACCATTGGTCTATTTACGCCGTCGTGTACGAGCAACACCGAAAGGAAAATCTGCATGAGTCCCTTACGCATTCTCTTGATCGGGGGCAGTGGCTTTGTCAGCGGCACAGTGGCGCGCACAGCACAAGCCGCGGGGCACCACGTTTGGGCAGTGACGCGTGGCCAACGTCCACTAATTGATGGCGTCACCCCTGTAATCGCCGACCGGCGCCACGGCGAGGGCCTGCACAATGCCATCGCGCAACTGGATCTGCAATGGGATCTGGTGGTAGATTGTATTGGCTATGAAGCGGCTGACGCCCAGCAGGATATCGAGCTTTTTCGCAACCGCGCGCGCCAGTTGGTCTTTATCTCGACCGACTTTGTCTATGATCCCGCCCAACGCCGCTTTCCCCAAAATGAAGAGACCGACTATTATCTAGCCGATGGTTATGGCGGCAAAAAGCGCCAATGTGAACTGACCTTGATCCACGGTGATACAGGCAACATGGCCTGGACGGTGTTGCGGCCCGGCCACATTTATGGACCTGGCTCGCTGCTTGGTTGTCTGCCGCTCCACGGGCGCGATCCAGAGTTGTTGGCAAAAATGCAACGGGGCGAAACGCTGCAACTGATTGGTGGCGGCCATTTTCTGCAACAACCGATCCTGGCCGCGGATCTGGCGCAAACGATTCTGAGTTGTGCCGGTAATCCGCAAGTAAACAAACAGATCTACCTGACAGCCGGGCCAGACATGATCGAGTCGCGCCAATATTATGCGATCATTGCCGATATCCTTGGTGTCCAGGCCAAGCTTGCAGAAATCAGTGTCAGCCAATTTCTGGCCGAGCACCCTGACCGTCACTCCTTTGCTTGCCACCGCATCTACGATCTGGGCAAGCTGCGTAGCCACGGCCTGCATGTACCCGCTACCCCGATTGCCGTGGGCTTACGCCAACATGTCGAAAGTTTATTGCCCGCTGCATGAACAGAGTTTACCCAGAAACTGGAAAGCAACGACCCAAATGACCCGATCCATTCCACTGCTCTTTGGCCCCTATGGCAGCGGCGCGCTAGAATTTATTGCCGATTTTCAGCACTATGACGCCAATGCGCTCTGGTTTCATGGCTTCAACGCAGCCGCGTTTGAGGCCTGTGCGCGCCACCAGATTGCCCCGTGTGTCGAGTTCAAAACCTTTCGCGCCGATTTTGCCGAACACCCAGAGCTAGTTCCCATCGGCGTCGATGGCAAGCCCATCCGCTATGGCAAACTGGTGCAAGGCGTCTGCCTCTCCCAACAAGCTTTTCTCCAAGAGACCGAAGCCAATTTGCGTGAGGGTCTGCGCGCCTTTCAACCGGCAGGCATCTGGCTCGATTACCTGACCTATGCCGGCTGGTTCGAGACACCCACGCCCGATCTACAAGAAAGTTGTTTCTGTGCTGCCTGCATCGCCGATTTCTGCGAAGCTACCGGCATTGATGCGCAAGTGCCCCATGAAATTCTGACGCGTCACGAAGCAGCCTGGACACAACACAAGTGTACACGGGTAGCGCGCCATGCTCTTCACTATGCGAATATCGTTCGCGCGCAGCTTCCAGACTGTGTGGTGGGCGCGTACATGTGTCCCTGGACGCCCGCCGAGTTTGATGGTGCGCTGACACGCATTTTCGCCCAAGATTATGCGCGCTTTGCGCCGGCGATCGATATGTTTACACCGTTGATCTATGGCACAAAGAGTGGGCGTGAAGCCACTTGGGGCAAGGAATGGCTGGCGGCAGCCTCAACCTTTGTCCCAGCCGCGTGCAAAACCCAGCTTATTTTGGACGCGCTAGATTTTCCCGACAGCCTCGTCGCCACCGGTGAAGGGGAAGCAGCCAGTTGGGGATTGCAAGTCTTTAATGGTGCGCAAATCTTTGCCAAGCCAGCTTGGGCGCGCCATTTTCAACAGGTGGTGGGGACAATACGCGCCAAGCTGAAGGCTTGACACAAAAAAAGGTTCAGATGGCCGTTTGGACGTTTTGCGCCACAAACCGATCATACGCGGCCATCAAGCGTTGGGTATAGGGGCCGGGTTTGCCATTACCAATCGCAATATCGCCGATCTGCACAACGGGCAGTATCCCGCGCGACGAACTGCTGATGGCAGCTTCATCAAGTTGGTCGATCGCCGCGACATGGATGGGCGTGGTGTGGACAGGCATGGGCAAATCGCGGGCCAGATCAAGAATGATGGCACGTGTAATGCCTTCCAACACGCCTTGGCCTGCCGTATAGAGCGCGCCGGCACGTACGCCATAGAAATTGGCACTAGTGCCTTCTAAGATGTTGCCAGCGCCATCGACCAAAAGGGCTTCGTAGCTCGTGGTGTGGCCCCCAACATGTTCGCGCGCGCGCGCTTCGGCGAAATCCGCGGTTTTGATCAACGGATTGCCGCGTGTGAGACCCGTAGCAAAATCCACGGCCACGCCTTGGGCATAAAAGTCCGCGGGCAAGGGTGTAAAGGGGGCGAGTGCAAGTAATTCGCGGCTGTCGGTGCCCAAGGCTACGGCGGGTTCGGCCAACACATCCATCCGCACACGCATTTCTGGGGCGGGGAAAGCGCTGCAAAGGGTGTGAATCGCCCGGCGCAGGTGCGCCTCGTCCAACCGATAATCCCACCCCAGCAAACGCATAGAGTTTACCGTGCGCGCCAGATGATGATCGAGACGCAGAAATTTATTGTGCGCAAAGGTACGCGCAATTGAATAGACACCCAACGCCAGCCCGTGGTAGAGATCGGTAAACGCTTTGGCACCGGCGGGCACGGGTAGTGGTTGAAGAGCGGTCGCGGTTACAGCAAAAAGTTGCAGATCAGACATAGATGGTCGATTCAATCCTCCCTGGCAGGCAGCGGTGTTGCCACCGCCTACCAGGATTAACGATCAGAATTCCTTACGATAATTACGGCCCACCGGCGCATATTGTTCTAGGGTATAGACAATGCCATTGGCCGGTGCCGAGGCATCAGAGATCCAAAAGACCACATGCTGGGCGACTTCGGCGGGCGTCAGCAAGCGACCACTGGGCGCATAGGCCGGTGGCACCCGTTCCTCCCAGCCCGCGGACAAGCCCTCACGAATTTGCAGCGCGATCTCATTGGGTGAAGTCACCCAGCCGAGATTTAGTTGATTGACGCGAATTTTCTCGGTCGCTAGCGCATTGGCGAGATTCTGCGTGGCGGTCATCAAGCCACCTTTGGAAGCCGAGTAGGCCAGTAGATTGGCACCGCCGCTCAGTGCATTGATCGAACCGATGTTGACAATCGCGGCACCAGGGCGACCTTCACTGGCTTGCTTACGGAAAACGTGGACGGCTTCACGAATAATCAACAGCGGCGCGCGCAGGTTGACATTGATGATGCGATCAAAGGTGGCGGCGTCGGTCGTTTCCAGGTTACTGCGCGTGACCACGGCGGCATTATTGACCAAGGCATCCAGCCGCCCAAAGCGCGCCACGGTGGCTTGTACGATCTTGACGCAAGTTTCTGGGTCGGCGACATCGCCAATGATATAGGCGGTGGCATCGCCCAAATCGGCACAGACCGCCTGCGCCAGCTTTTCTTCCAAGCCATGAATCATCACCTGCGCGCCTTGCGCCACGGCACGGCGGGCAGTGGCTTCGCCAATGCCGGTGGTCGAGCCGGTGACCAGGACAACTTTATTCTCCAGTAGCATCCTAGGCGCCCACCGTGATCCAGCGTTTTTCGCGAGCACCTTGGTAGAGTGCTTCCATGACCGCACTGCGCGCCGCCGCTTCTTGGGGCGAGACCAGGGTAATATCGGGCTTGCCGACTACTGCATCGAGAAAGAGTTCAAAGGCATGGGGCCAAGCTTCAGGCAGATCGGTCCAGGGGGTTTCGCCATCGGCACCGGCAACGTGGCTGCTCTTGAAAAAGAGCTGATTGTTGCACACATAGGCATGACCCTCGGTGCCGCTCACAATCACACTCACCGGATGCTGCACATCGACCCAGCCCGCGGCCAGCGTGCCGACCGCGCCATTGGCAAATTCCAGCAGCCCTTCGCCATACTCGTCACAATCCCCATAGCGTGCCGTGGCGACGCCAATGCTGGCGGTCACGCTTGTCACATCGCCCATCAGCCACAGGAGAATATCTAGGGAATGGGTGCCCAGATCGCCAAAGCCACCCACACCGGCCTGCGTCAGATCAGCCATCCAGCGCCAGTCGGTATCAAACCAGCCGCCGAGCGAACCCGCGTGACAGTTGGAGTGGCGGATACGGGTGATTTTGCCAAAGTGTCCTTGCTGAATTTGCTCGCGCAAGAAGAGGTTCGTGGGATGGCCGCGCTGGAAATAGCCGGTCTGAAAGAAAACACCCGCCTTGCTGATCGCGGCGGCCATCGATCCTGCGTCTGCCGCGCCCAAGCCGAGGGGCTTTTCGACAAAAAGGTGTTGCTTGGCATTGGCCGCGCCCAGCACCAATGGTTCATGGCGATCAGTCTCCGAACAGATGATCACAGCATCGATCGCCGCGTCAGACCAGATCTGCTCGACATTGGCAACGGTGGTACTCTGCAATTCTTGCGCCCACTTTTTGGCACGCGCCGGATCGTGGTCCCACACTTGGGTCACAGTCACATCATTGCGCGCCTGCAAGCGTTTTACAAAGCCCGGTGTATGAATATGCGCACAGCCGATTAGCGCGACCTGCTTCATGGTACGAATCCTTTCCTTGGATGGGTAAAAGTAGGATGGGTAAAAGTGGGATGGGTAAAAGTAGCGATTGGCTCACAACCCAATTTTGTTCATGGCCGCCGCAGTTTCCTGCACAGCTTCGTCTGGTTGCAGGGCGCGCAGGCGTTGACTAAACGGCTCGGCTGTAATGGGGCCATCATAGCCAATCGTGCGCAACGCCTGTAGAAACCCCTGGATGTCGATCACGCCGGTTTCGCCGGGCAAGGCACGCACATTGTCAAGCTGCTCATCGATCGCAATGCCCGCCGGTGCATCATTCACATGCACCGTCACCACGTCATCGCGCGTCAATTTGCGCACATCATCTAACGAGCCGTGTGCAGTGTAGACATGCCAAACATCTAGCAGCAAGCCCACATTACCTGTGCCGGTGGCCGCGCAAAGGGCCAACATGCCATCCATGGTGTGGACAAAATTATACTTACGCGGCGTGCGCAGGGTCTTGGGGCCAATAAATTCCAGGCCAAACCGGCAACCATAATCGGTGAGAATCTGGGCGGCGGGGCGCAGGCGATTGACGTGAAATTCAAAGTTGTCATAAAAATTAAGATCGTCGCTGGCGGGTAAAATCCAGGTGGCTGTGCGGGTACACCCTAACTCCAGGGCAAACTCGGCTTGGGCGGGCAACAGCATCAAGCCATCGCGCCATGTGGCTTCATCCTGGCGATAATTTACTGGGAAGCCCCAAGAACCAGGGAAAACGCCTGCATCTTCAAACAGCGCGCGTACGGCATCAATGCCAATTTTTTCGGACAACGCCAGTGCTTCCGTAATAGAAAAATCGATCCCCAAAAATCCGTAGCGGCGCGCATACTCAATGCTTTCCGCCAGTGTTGCTTTAATGCCAATTGCACCTAAGTTCAAGTTCTTATACATCCAATGCTCCTGCTCTTTGTTCGACAAGTGGCACATATCCGGTGGGTAAAGTTCACATTTCACTTAGTGTAAAATCAACTTTACTCACCGGATGTGACCGCGGTTCAATGATTTTTACCTGTGATTCGCTTACGGTAATTTTGGTACAAACGCAAATAGCGTTTCGGGGAAAGCATCAGTAACCAAGAGAAATCCATCCAATCCTTCGGCTTGCAGCCGGACAATGCCTTCCCAGTTGCGTGCAACATTGTCCGGCAACAGTTCAAGCTGTAGCGGGGGTGTTGCTGTGCGAATGACGCCTTCTGTCGTAAATTGCAGTTCAAGTAGCCGTTCGATAGGATGTGCGCTCGCATCAATCGTAGCGCCGCGCGATCGCAAAATTGAACTCAATGCGCGATCGCCTGGATAGAAATAGTTGATCACCCAGAAACGGCCCAAGTTATCAATGGCAGTGCCATCGGTAACGCGATATTCAATCGGCGTCAGGGGCAAAGTGCCCACCGGGGCGAGCGTGGCAGCGTCGAAAAAGTGGACGACTGGTTCGGCATTGACAAAGCGCCCATTCGCCTCATAGATCGTGGCCAGTTGATCGCCAACCGCAACGATGGTCTCATCACTGATATTGGACAAGCTCGCTTGTGGTTGAATGGGCGTAACCTGGGTTGCATCCAGCCGGATTTCTGTCAGATCTGGCGCGATCGATCCGGCGACCAGATAGCCCATACCACCTGTACCAAAGCTCGCTTCAACCGTCAGATAGACACGGTCGCCCAGAAAGGTGATCCCTTCATAGCCATTAAAGATCAGTGTCTGCTCTTGAATTCTGGCATCGATAAACGGAATCGAAAATGGATTGAGCGACATTTGATTTTTGCCGGTTAAGAAATCAACAATATCTTGTCTGTGCAGCGCAAAAAGTTGATTATCAAAACGGCTAGGGTATTGTGGCAACAAAATCAACCAGTCGCCATACCAATCCATGCCCGACAGTTCAGCCCTGGGTGAAACCAACGGTCCATCCAAGGAAATCAACGTAACAGGTTGTGCGACGGCGGCGGAGAGCGACGTTGTTAAGATGGTTGCCGGCAGTGCAGTCGGCGGCAGCAGCCACCATGCACAACCACTGTTCATTAGAAATACCAGCATGACCAACGTAATGCTGGCTTGTCGATAAAGCGCTTTCAGATGTGCTCTCCTCTACTCACATAAATGCGATCACTGATCAAGTTGGCAGACTATACTTGATGCCTACTCCACCGCTGGCAATTGATAGGCGGCGATGGTGTCTGTACGTACGCGCGCCCCGTCGGCATATTCGATCACCCAGGAAGGCAACCAGGCCAGCGCCAGCAGCCGTACATCCACATCTGTGCGGCGCGGGGCCAGCTCTTCCGGATCCAAATCATCTAGCAAATCCGTCCACTTGCGCGTAATCTCGGCGGTCTGTTCCTGCAATTCTGCCTCTAAATCCGCAACCGCTTGCCGCAGATCCTGAATCTCTTCCTGGCTCTCCTCGATCTCTTGCGCAGCCTGGGTTGTCAGGCGGCGGCGACTGGCGGTGGTGCTGCGCGTCCGCATGTTGCGGCGACCCATCACCCAACCAAGCACACTCTCGCCAATCCCAATCCACTCTTGCTGTTGCCGCGCGGTATAATCGGTCTCTGCCGCGGTCAGGGCGCGTTGGTGTTTGCGTATTTTCTCTTCCAGCCGATTGATCTGTTGCGCGAACTGATCTTCCAAGGCATCCACTTCCTGATCGCGTCGCTCGCGCGCCGCCTGTTGCAGCCGGATCGTGAAATCACGCGTAGATTCCTGCGGCCCCTGATATATACCTAACGCCTCATGTGCCTGGATTGTCAAGCGACAATTGTAGTAAAGCCAGTCCGCCAGCTCCTTTTTGATGCGATTAAGCTCGCGGGCCGAATTGGCCGCTTTGGGTACAGACGCAAAAAGGGTCGCCTGCCCGGTCGAGCCCGGTTCCGCGGCTTGGCGTAGATCGTGTGTCGCAACGGACAGTTCTTCGGCCAGTGACCAATCCACTCGCTCAACGCCGGTGGGAGCGGGGGCCAGCAGCAGCTTCTCCAGACGTTCATCCAGTTGCCGTTTGCGATCCATAAAACGAATTGTGGCGTTGCCCAGCAGCGCGGCTTCATAGACCAAATGCACGCTTTGGGGTTGCACCGCCAGCCGCGTTGCTGGGGCCAGATAGTGCAGGGCACCCGCTTCATCTACAACGATCGGTAAATAGACTTGCGCGACATCCAGATCAAGCGCGGGTACCGTTGCGGCAAAGCCATCCGGTGTGCTGGTTGCCGCAGTTGCAGGTGGTTCGGATGGCGGAAAGTCCGTTGGCGGCAGTTCGACCGATGGCGCGCTTGATTTGACGGCTGGCGAGACGACGGCACGCTCTATAGTAGACTGCCGGGTGACGGTAGAAGCCACTTGCGCTGAGGACACAGCAGCCATTGTCGCCACCCGATCCGCCATCAATTGGCGCACTTGTGGCCGCGTCAATGGTCCACGCAAATAGCTCATGGCCCAGCGCGTCTGGAAAACTACGGGGCGGTCAGCATGGACATTGTGCATGAGGAAGATGCGGTTGCTCAATTGGGTGATCAGATCGTCATAATTGACCGCCAGATCGCCACCCGACTCAGCAATCGCACCTTTCAGCCCCTCGACCACACGCGCCTTATCGCGTTCGGCCTGTAATTTGCCGATGAACCACGTCCCCGCGTTGGAGAGCCCTTTATAGTCCAGATCGACCGGATTCTGGGTCACCAATACTACGCCCAGGCCAAAGGCACGCGCCTGTTTGAGCAGCGTCAACAGCGGTCGTTTGGAGGAAGGTTCGGCGGTGGGGGGGAAGTAACCAAAGACTTCATCAATATAGAGCAGCGCACGCAAGCTGGTCGTGCCCGACTGGCGTCGTACCCAAGTGAGTACATTTTCCAAAAGCAGCGTCATAAAGAACATGCGCTCGCTGTCGCTCAGGTGGGCGATGTAGAAGATGCTGTGGCGCGGTTTGCCTTCCGCCGTAAAATAGAGGCGGTCAATGTCCAACGGCTCGCCTTGCAACCAACTCTGGAAGCTGGGTGCGGCAATCAGGTTATTGAAGGCCATCGCTAGTTCAAAGCGATCTTTGGCCGGGAAAAATGTATCGACATCAAAGACACCCATTTGGCGCACAGGCGGCGTTTGGATGGCAAGAATCAGTTGGGTAAGATCCAGATCCTGGTTCTGCGCCCAGAAATGCTGAAAGACGTTGGAGAGCAAAATCGCTTCGCGGCTACGGACGGGATCCGCATTCACGCCTACCAAACCGAGCAACGCCGACACGGTGCCACTAATTCGTTCGCGCACAAGCTCACCGTGTTCGGCAAAATCGAGCTTGGGCGCGGCCAGGCTGCCTAAAATATTGATGGGCACACCGGCATCGGAGCCAGGGGTGAAGATGGTATAGTCGATCGTCTCCTGCAACGTGCGGATGCGCTCTGGGGTGATGCCCCAATCGGCCAGGCCCGTGCGCCATTGGTCGGCCGTGGCCTGGGCATACGCTTCCTCCGTTTGCCCCTTGCGCCGGGCATCGTCCAAGTTAATCCACGCCTGAAAATCAGCGGGAGCCAAGTTGGGAAATTGCAGCAACAAATTGGTGAGATCCCCCTTGGGATCGACCAGAATCGCCGGCACACGATCCAGCGCGGCCTCCTCCAGCAGACCGAGACACAAGCCTGTCTTGCCGCTGCCCGTCATCCCGACACAGACGGCATGGGTCGTTAAATCGCGCGCGTCATAATTCACAGCGACATCGCTGCGCTGTTTGCGCTTCAGATCATATTCAGCGCCCAGATAAAAAGAGCCGAGCTTTTCCGGTGGTGCTTGCATATCAGTCCGTCAAGTGGTCAAGTGGTCGATTGGTCAGTTGGTCAGTTGGTCAGTTGGTCAGTTGGTCGTTTGGTCAAAGGGTGAACCGTTGGGCGAGTGTGGCATCATCGAGTTGGCGACGGGCCTGAATTAGCTGACGCTTGCGCAGTTGGTTGGGCAAACCAAGCAACCCCGCCACTTGACCGCGCAGACGCGCTTGGGCCGCGGCCCCACGAAGATTGCGCAGCGCATCAACGGCGATCTCCACCTGGGCCAGCACAATCTTGGGCAGATTGCGCAACAGCAGCCCCGTTGGCATATTCTTGGCAATTGCCCAGATCGTGTTGCGCCCCACGTAGTAACTGGCAGTTACGCCGCCACCCGTCGCGCTCAGGTGATGATAGACGCGCGCTGCGGGCGCAAAGACCGCTTGCCAACCAGCCAGTTGGGCGCGAAAACCGAAATCGACATCTTCCATATACATCCAAAACTCTTCATCAAAGCCGCCCAGTTGCTGCCAAATGTCTTTGCGAAAGGCAGAGGCACCACCCGAACCGCTAAAAATTGCGGACTGCACATCATATTGCCCATCATCAATTTCCCAGACGCCGCGATTGCGCGCAATGCCATCGGAACCGAGCAGATCGCCTGTGGTGTGCAGCTTTTGGCGCTCGTTGAAGAGCAAGAGTTTGCTGGTCACGGTGGCGGCTTGCGGGTTGGCACAGACCACTTTGGCCAATTCCGCCAGCCAGGTTGGTTCGGGTTCGGTATCATTATTTAACAAAACCACCAGCCGCCCATGCGCCGCGCCCACGGCCATGTTACAGGTACGGGCAAAGCCGAGATTGTGCCGATTGATCAACAGCCGGACTGTGGGATAGGTACGCTCGACAAAGGGTACCGACTCATCGGTGCTGGCGTCATCGGCCAAGATGATCTCAAAATCGCGGAAGGTCTGTTGGCGCAAGGCATCCAACAATGGGGCTAGAAAGCGCAATCCGTTATAGTTCGGAATGATCACCGAGAAAAAGGGGTCGGCTACCGCGGGCAAGGTGGGATAGGTGCGCGTGGGCCGCGCTACAAAATTGTCGGGCACAGCGCGAAAATTGTCGATGTTCAGCGCGATCTGTTGGCGCATGACAATGCGATTATCTTCGCGGAGCGCGCCGTAAGTTTCGTCATTCACCACCGGGTTACTGTTGGCACCCGCGCTCGTGTTGGGATTCTCCCCAGCGTTGCTTTGCTTTAATTTGGCGCGCGCTTTGCGGATCTGCTCTTTGCGCACTTCGAGATTTTTGGCTTCTTCGGACTTCGAGGTATCTGGTGTTGGTTTGAAGGCATCGCTCATAGTATTTTCCTATTATAATTCTTAGCTGCCCACTTCGGCAGTAACATAAGCCTGTAACGCCGCTTGCCAGGAGCGCAATTGGATGCCAATTGCCGCCGCGGCTTGATTGATCAACACAGCATGGCGCGGCGGCGGGGCCGGGCGCGGCCAATCGGCGGCGGCAATTGGCGTCAGCGGAATATGGCCGCGGCCATTGGCTTGCAGCGTCGCCTGGGCCAAATCAAATCGACTGGCATACCCGCGATTGACCAGATGATAGAGGCCAAAATATTGGGTGGCCAGCAGTTGCACAATCGCCGCCGCCACATCGGGCGCGTAGGTCGGGTTGCCGATCTCATCGGCCACGACGCGCAGTTGACCATGCTTGTCCGCCGCCGCCGTAATTTTGCTGGGAAAGTTTGCGCCACCTGGCCCAAAGAGCCAAGCGGTGCGTACAATGAATAACTGATCCAGGATCTGCTGCACAGCAAGCTCGCCGCTCAATTTACTGCGTGCATAGACACTGTGTGGGCTAGGTTGATCATATTCACGATAATAGCGGCCAGCTTCGCCCGCAAAGACTTCGTTGCTGCTGACGTGGACCAGCGTCGCGCCACAGCGTTTACAGCCCAACGCCAAATATTTTGGGCCAAGTGCATTGACGGCATACGCCGCATCTGGCTGGCTTTCTGCGCCGTCCACGTTTGTCCAAGCTGCCGTATTGATGACAACATCGGGTGCAAGCATTGCCACCCGATCGGCCACTGTCGGCTGTGTAATATCAAACCCAGGTCGCGTCCACAGCGTCAACTGATCGGCCGATCGTTGCTGATAAACAGTGACCAGCGCGCTTCCTAATTGACCAGCTGCACCGACAAGCAAAACATGCATAACCCTTCATCCTAACGACTTTCTACCAACTTTAATCATGACTTTAATCATAACTTTAATCATGACTTTAATCATGAGTGGCACCCACAAGTCATCGAGTATATCACAAGTAACGGTGTTTACCGAAGTGTGCAGCAGGAAGCCGACGCAACCCACTCGCAGGCCCAGCGTACCACGAGCAGCTACCCTTAGCTCAGCAATGCAGTTAGCACCATGGTTGGCAGATGATGCTGCAATGGAAAGATATTCACAAACCCAACATGGCCGCCGGTGGGGTGCAATTGGCGTTCTAACAGGGGATGGGGCTGGAATGCGATCAAATCCGCGGCGTCGATCACCGGATCATCCAGGGCAGCGATTAAGGTTACCGGCACCGTTAATTGGGCAAGTTCAGCATCCTGAACTGTGTATTGAGCAAAATACTCAGCCGCCGTTCGAAAATCGCCGTAGAAGTGACCATAGCGCTGCACCAGCCATTCGGTCATGCTGCGGATCGTGGGCAACTGCTCCAGGCCGTTGAAGTCATAAAGCTCGGGGAAAAGGTGCTGTTTCGCCAGCAACGATCCCAGCCAACGTTTACGAAAATAGCGGCGATAGATGGGCTGGGCATCAATCAAATCGGTCGCACGGGCAGGATTGGCTGCGGGATTGATGGCGATCACTTTTGTCAAGTTGGCAAAAGGCTGCTGGCGATGATGACAGGCCAGGCGCAACGCAAAGTTGCCCCCCATGGAAACACCCACCATATAGAAGGGCAGCCCAGCCGCCAGCGCCGCGATCGCATGGGTCACATGGACGGCTTCCTGGAGCAAGGTGCCCAGAAAAAGACCCCGGTTCAAGGTATAGGGATTCACATGATAGCCAGGCCCATGATCGCGAAAATTTAACCGCACCACATCAAAGCCCGCGGCCATGAGCATGTCCGTCATCATAATGTCATAGGGCGAGTGGCTACATCCCTCCCAGCCATGGAGCATCAACACCAGGCCACGCCGTTCCACCGTGGGCAAGCAGGATGTGTAATAGGCCAAGAGGCAGACATGCTGGCCGGCATCCAATGCGGTTGTGCTGGGACCAGCGTCCAAGAGGATCGGCTGTTCATGCGCAACCTGACGTGCTGCCCCCCGTGGGCTTTGGCGCGCCAACAGGGTCTGTATATGCCCAGAGCGCACCAACCGATGGGGCAAAAACAAGGGTGCTTGTGGCAAAGATTCAAAATTATTCTTCAGTGAAGTTTGTGCAATGTTGACCATAAATTTACCTACTAACCCAAGTTGTGACCTTAGATTTTTGCGTATAGAAATTGTTTTTTGATCGACTACCAGAGAGAAATCGAAAAACGATGCACATTTACCTTGATGAAACCGGTACTACTTACTCAGCCATTGATCTAGATTTTAAGACGATAGAGCACTAAGGCGCTTGCAAAGCAATAAGGATCCAGCGCTTGCCAAACAAAATCATGCGTAGGGGCGGCTTGCAGCCGCCCCGCGTTTGGCTCGCTGCGAACGGGCGGCTGCAAGCCGCCCCTAC
>DAOTTR010000241.1:0-4767 GCA_034437715.1 Caldilineaceae bacterium | reverse complement strand
ATGTCGTCGTCCAGAACGAACTGGGCACGGTGACAACAGCGCATACAATTACGTTGGTTGCCGCGCCCAGCACATCCAAAAATATCTATCTGCCACTTGTCATTCGCTAGCCAATCAGGAAGGTGATACGCAGGTAGGCGTTCCGCATTCGCCAGCAACCACACTTGCAAATGGCAAGAAAAAGCCCAGCCCCGTTACCTTCGGCTGGGCTTTTTTGTTGAGCAAACTCGTCTACTTGGAGTAGACGACGCATCGCTAAAGCCTGGGTGCAAACTGGCTATTCGTTTGGCTAGGCTAAAACCTCTCCGTTTAGCCGGTATGCACAGCAAGATTTTCTTCTATACTATATATCTAGCGCTATGCGTTTATCTAGCGCTATGCGTGTGCTAAGGCGCTGCTTTATTATCTGGTTTCCGATTGCATTGTACACAGTTTTGTTACATCTGTGTTTGCTGTACGAAAGGAGAAAATCCTATGTGGAAGTTCAAATTAAATAACAAGTCGTTGCGTTGGGTCCTCGCCCTTGGCGTGGTCTTGACCCTTGTGCTAGGCTTGGCCAGCACAGCGTTGGCGGTCGAAATTCGCAATGGCGAAACCGTTACCATCGGCAAAGACGAAGTGATCGATGATGACCTGGTCGTGACCGGCGCCACCGTCATTGTGGATGGTGTGATTAACGGCGATCTGTTAGCTGCCGGCAGCAGGGTCGTTATCAACGGCCAAGTCAACGGTAGCCTGCTGGTGGCTGGCCAGATGTTGGACCTCAATGGCCAAGTCGGCGGTACGGTCTATAGCGCCGGCGCGGCATTAACGGTCGGTGAGCAAGCCACAGTGGCGCGCAGCCTCTTCTTTGGCGGCTATAGCTACACTGCCGCACCTGGCAGCGTGATCAATCGTGACAATCTGATCGGCGCTTACCAGGCAATCCTGAAGGGCGAAGTCAAGCGTAATTTGATGGCGAGCCTGGGCGCGCTAGAGCTAAACGGCGTGATTGGGGGCAATGTCAACGCCTATGTGGCCGAGCCAAGCGCAACGACACCCCAGTTCTGGATGCCCATGACCGGTGTGGAAATGCCGCCGAGCATCAACCCTGGTCTGCGAATTGGGTCAAATGCCAAAATCGCTGGCAAGCTCTTGTATACCAGTCCAATTGATCAGGGTGGTGCGATCAACGCTGCGCCAGAAGGCGGGATTGTCTATAACAAACCAACGCCGAGTAATGCTGGTACAACAACAGCCGTGCCACCGGTCACACCGCGTAATCCTACATTGGAATGGCTGTGGGCAAGCGTGCGCGAGATCGTATCGCTGTTGTTCGTCGGCGCGTTGGCGCTTTGGTTGCTGCCCGTGCTCTTCGAGCAGGTTGCCGAACGGACACAGGAGCAGCCGTGGTTAGCCGGGGCCTGGGGTCTTCTGGTCGGCATTGTCGGCTATGGCGGCGCTTTGCTGGCGGCCTTCCTGATCATCTTGCTGGTGGCGGGGTTGGCAGCCTTGACGCTGGCCGGCTTGGCGGCGCACACCTTTGGCCTGGGCTTTAGCGTGTTAGGATTGGCCTTTAGCCTCTTCTTGATGATGGGGGCCTATGCTAGCAAGCTGGTTGTGGTCTATCCGCTCAGCCATCACCTCCTGGCCCGGTTTGTACCCCAGTGGAACGAGTACAAGATCATCCCGCTGCTGTTGGGTGTGGTAGTCTTTGTGTTACTGCGCAGCATTCCCTATCTTGGTACGCTATTTGAAATTGGTGTCACCGTGGTCGGCCTGGGCGCGATGTGGTTGAGCTTCCGCGCACGCTACGCGAAGCCGGCTGCGCCACAGTTGGTGTTAGCGCCAGCCTAAGTTTGGTGTAAGCGATGCCTAGCATCATTGTGCTGCATTGCGGTAGAGAGTGGCGATCGACCAACGAGAATGTTGGTCGATCGCCGTGAGGTGAAAACTATGGATTAATATTTCACCCAACTATACGCAAGATCGGGTAAAACGAAGTTGGATTCACTTCAAGCCCGCTCTGGGGAAGACAGGCAAAGCCGTACTGGGATTCTGGCTCCAAAAGGATAGCGAGGGCGCATCCCCCCACTTGGGTTACGGGGAAGATCACATAATCTTCCAGTGTACAACTCGCCTGCTGCACTTGCACTGCATTCTCGCGCACGATTTTATCGGAGGGGTGAGCATGGTCTAGTGCCTGAATCCAGTAGCGCTCGATTGCGGCCAAGGGCGTCGTTTCGCCCCGAAAACTGGCAAATCCGTGGCTGTGCAATAGTTGGAGCACCCACCTGTGCGTGCGCGGCACCGCATAGGCGGTAGGCAGCGCAACTTCTTTTTGCACCCGTAGACGCGGGGTATAGGCGCCCGGAAGCCTTACTTGGCGGATTTTGCTAACTTTTCTATCGGCAAATGCCATGCGGTAAGACCTGGCGCTGCGTAGATAGCGTGCGCGCACAGCCACAATTTCCCCAGGTGTTGCTACTGACCACGCCTGCCGTAAAAGTTCACTGTGCTGGTGCGCCCAGCCGATGATCTGGGTGAAACTTGCCTGCATAGCATTGAGCACGTGCAGGCTTTCCTGGCTGCTATTCTGTTGCACTGGTTCGCGGCCTTCGACAAGCACAGTAAAAAGACCATAGCGCAACGCGAGACCATTGCGGGCGTCCATCGGGTTGGGGGTGCTGTGGCGGACGTGACCCGATCGTTGGATCAACGTATAACGATTGCAACGGTATCCTTGTGCGGATACCGCTTTGATCGACGCTTGCAAAAACTGTTTACGCACGTGTGCCCAGGGATAGCCCGCGACGCCAGGGTTGGTTGGGACATCCAAAAATACATCATGACAATAAACTAGGTTGCGGCGCAATAAATGGCGCCGCCGCGACGGATAGGTATGTACATCGACCACGATGTGTGGCTGCCAGGTGCGGATGAAGTGATGCAACACCTGCACCTCGCGGCTGGTCAACAATTGGTGATCGCGGTTCAAGTCGACGCCACGGGCATTACCGCGGATGCTGCGCGCTTGCCCATCCGGGTTTAACAAGGGTAGCAACCCCACCTGAACGGGGAGTGATGCTACTTGGTCTGCCGCATGGGTGGCAAACTGTCTGACCGCCTGGCTGGCTATCTCCTCATCCCCGTGCTGGCCCGCCAAGATCAAGATGCGGAGTGGCGCTGTCGGCGCGCCCAACTGGATCATCCGGAGCGGGCGTCCCTCCTGGGAAAGACCAATCATCGTTTCGATTGAGGGGCTTGGCGTTATTAATGTCGGCATAATTTAGCTCATGTTTTTGCAGGTAACTAAGGGTAGGGCCATTGTGGCTCAACACGGTTTGGGTTGGGCCAGCTTCCAGCAGACGCCCATTTTCGACATACCAGATATAATCTGCGCGCATAATGCGGTAGGGATCATGCGTTACCATCAATACCGTACCCTTAAATTTAGCTAGAATCTCATGGATCAGGTTTGTTGCCTGCGCGTCCAGATTGGCATCGGCTTCGTCGAGCAGTAAAACAGTAGGGTTGCCCAACAGGGCGCGCGCCAGGGCAATGCGTTGGCGTTGGCCTAGCGACAGGTTTTTGCCACCTTCTAATACTTTGGTGGCGGGGCCGTTGGGCAGCTCGGCGAGCAATTGATCCAGGCCACAGAGCTGATAGATATGTTTAAGCGCGCTGCGCTTTGCATTTGGCTTAAAATAGACCACATTCCGGTGCACGGAACCGCGCAGCAAGGGCAGATCTGGCCCTACCATGCCCATTGCCCGACGCACAGAGGACAGACTGTGCGCCACCAAATCCTGACCATCCAGCCGAATAACGCCACTATCGGGGTTGATCAAACGTGCGACCAGGGCCAGTAAGGTGGATTTGCCCGCGCCATTCGGGCCGATGATGGCGGTTACTGTACCAGGTTCAGCCACGGCCGAGAAATCGGTAATGACGTCTTGCAATTGAATCGCATCAAACTCCAGTCGCCCTGCCCCCGGCTTCAGCGGTGGCAGCTTACTTGCCTCTGCCAATGAAGGTGTGCGCAAAAAGGACCTCAGCTTTTTAGTGGCAATGCGCGACCGGTGCCAATAGATCTGCATTCTGCCTAGCTCGCGCACAGATGGTGTCAGCCAATGGATGATGATCATAGCCGCCACCACCGTGCCGGGCGTACTATTGCCGTTTAAAACTTCATAGGTTCCTACAAGCAAGGCCGCCAAGGCCGCCAGCGCCGCGGCCCCGTCCGTGATCGCCCGCACCGAGTTGATTACCCAGGAGCGCGCCACCAATGCCTTAATCATCTCCTGGCTCTGCTGTTTCATGCGGCTTTGTTCGCGCTTTGTTTGGCCAGCAATCTGGACCACGGCCAGCGCCGCCAATTTCTCCTGAACATTCGTGGCGATGCGCGCTCGACACTGGCGCACGGTGAGCACGCTCGCTTGTACCTTGGCCCCCTGCCGCAGCGAGGCCATTGCGCCAACAGTCAACGTCAGGGCGACTATCAACGCTAACCACGGGCTGATCCACGTTAGCATGACTAACGCTGCGCAGGCGGTGGCGACGCCAGTAATCAATTGCGCCATGCCCATGCTCACCCATTGGTGCAGATCGTTCAGATCACCCACAAAGCGCAGCATGAGTCCGCCTTGATTGAGTTGTTGCAGTGTGCGTGGTGCGAGCGTCAATAAGTGTTCATACAGCCGGAGCCGCACGGCATGGGTATAATCTTGCCCCAGGCGTTCAGCGTTGCCGCGCGTCAACATCTGCAATAGCACGCCGAGGAGTGCC
>DAOTTR010000240.1:0-30842 GCA_034437715.1 Caldilineaceae bacterium | reverse complement strand
TCTGTTTTCCATGCACACGACAGGTTGAGGTAATGCCCATGTCAACCCTCCCCAAAGTTTATATTGATGGTCATGTCGGCACGACTGGTTTGCGCATTCGCGAGTGGCTGGGCGCGCGCCAGGATATTGAACTCGTGACGATCCCCGAAGCATTGCGCAAGGAAGCCAGTGCCCGCCGCGACTATATGCTGGCTTCGGACATCACCGTCTTTTGCCTGCCCGACGACGCGGCGCGTGAAGCCGCGGCTTGGGTACAAGGCAGTACCACCCGTCTGATCGACGCCAGCACTGCCCATCGGGTTGCGCCGGGTTGGGTCTATGGCTTGCCCGAACTGCATCCTGGGCAACGGGATGCGATCCGCCAAGCCAAGCTGGTCAGCAATCCGGGCTGCTATTCCTCAACCTTTATTCTGCTGATGCGCCCCTTGATCGACGCCGGTCTGATTGCGCCCAATGCGCCCATTGCTATCCACGCCCTCTCCGGCCATTCGGGCGGGGGCCGCTCGTTGATTGAACGCTGGGAGACGCCAGCCAATGGCTTGTGCGCGCTGCCCTATGAAGCGCCCTATGCCATCGATCGCGTCCACAAGCACATCCCCGAGATGATCAAGTACAGCGGCTTGCAGCAGGAACCGCAATTTGTGCCCGCGGTCGGCCCCTTCCGCTGTGGGATGCGCGTCGAAGTACCGCTGCATGTCAGCCTGTTACAGAAACCGGCTAACCAGATCTGGGATGTGTTAAGCGAGCGCTACGCCGGGGAACCGTTCGTCTATGTCAAGCCGGTGCTGCCGGTTGGCGCAATCGAGGAGACTAGCTTCGATCCGCAGGATTGTAACGAGACCAATTCGATCAACTTGTATGTTGTGCCCCACCCCAGCGGCCATGCGTTGTTGATCGCCACGCTGGATAACTTGGGCAAGGGCGCCAGTGGCATGGCGATTCAAAGCCTCAACCTTATGTTGGGCTTCCCCGAAACCACCGGCTTGCCAATCTGTGCGTAAACAGGTTCGATACGGTTAGGGTCTGCGCGACCCTAACCGTATTCATCATCCAATAACCATAAACCTATCACAACGGGAGATGTGCCATGTCCCACCCACTTGCCGACAAAGTCATCATGATCACCGGTGCCAGTTCGGGGATTGGCGCGGCAACCGCGCGCGCCTTGGCCCCGCTGGGCTGCAAACTGGCGTTGGCCGCCCGCTCCGCCGATAAGCTTCAGGCAATCGCGACTGAACTAGGCCCGAACGCCCTGGCTATCCCGACCGATGTCACCGTCGGGGCCGATGTGGTGGCGCTGGTGGAGCAGACTGTGGCCCATTTTGGGCGCGTGGATGTGCTCTTTGCCAACGCCGGTATCTATATTCCGGGCCAGGTGGCCGAGGGCGATCCAGAGGCGTGGGCCACGTTGATGAATGTCAATGTGGATGGGGTTTTTCGCTGTGTGCATGCCGTATTGCCCCACATGCTGGCGCAAAAAGCGGGCGACATTCTGGTGACCAGCTCAATCTCGGGCTTTATTGACATTCACTGGGAGCCGATCTATAGCGCGTCCAAACATGCGATCCAGGGTTTTGTGCATACACTGCGGCGGCAGGTAGCGGCCCAGGGCATCCGCGTGGGTGCGATTGCACCGGGGCGCACGGCCAATGAATTGTGGGGCGTCAACAGCCAAGCAGAAATTGATCAGCGCGTAGCCGAGCACAGCAGTTTATGTTCGGAAGATGTGGCCGATGCTGTGATCTTCATGCTCTCGCGCCCACCCCATGTCACCATCCGCGATCTGGTGATACTGCCACAAAATCAGGATTTGTGAACCCTGTAGGCAGCGTCCAAAACTAAGTCTATTCAAAAAAAATAATGATCCAGTAGGGGCATGCGGTGTGGCGGGATAAAACAATGGGTGTACACAAGCTCTCTTTCCGCCACACCGCGTGCCCCTACGTGAATTGGATCGTTTAAATCTTGGAATAGCCTAAGTGTCTGTCCAAGAATAACATGGATGATTTTAGACAGATTTACTTGGGTAACATCACGTAAATTCACTATTTTATTTCTGGACAGACCCTAAGTCAACAATCTTCCCGGAAGCTTATAACCGACTATCCCGACTGCCTGACAAGCTTCCGGGAAGATAAAATCTCCAAGTTATTGCTTCTGTGCGATGACCTAGGCTTTTCGCTATCAGCCCCTGAGCCGGGCGCGCGTCCAACAAGCGCGCCAACGCAAAATCCGGCGGCATTGATTCATCTTAGGCGCTTTCAAAGAAATAAGTAACCAGCGCTTGCCCAACAAAATCATGCGTAGGGGCGGCTTGCGGCCGCCCCGCGTTTGGCTCGCTGCGAACGAGCGGCTGCAAGCCGCCCCTACTGGATACTTATTTCTTTGCAATGGCCTAAGTACAGTCTATAGGATCAATCCACCCTTACGCCAAGATACGGTACTGCCCCAACCCAAAGGTGCAATTCTTGCCCACATGGATCGCCTGCCCCAATTGCAGCAAAGGCCAGAAGGCGGTCAGATCGCCCTGGTAGACCATAATACCCTCGGCCCCCCAAAACTCCATCGCACCCTGGCGATCCGAATGACGCTGCCGGCGCTCCAGTTTCATGCTGGCGGCCTGCGTCTGCACCGCCTGCGCCGCCACCGCTAATCCGGCAAAATCAGTCTCCCACATGGCATCGGTATGCACCGTACAGAGCGCACTCACCCGCCGCAACAGGGCGCGATAGAGTACAGAAAAGGCTGGCTCCCCCTGCACCTGCCCGTCCGATTGCAGCCGCGTCGGGCTCGCCTAGTGGACCGTCACTTGGGTCGGGGCTGGCCGTGCGTCAATCCACTGCGCGGCCGGCCAGCCGCCGTGATTCTCGATGCTGCCTGGCGTCTGCGCATGAAAGAGACGAAGCGGCTCAGCGGGCGCTGCCTCCGGAAACGGCGGGGGCAACAGATCAATCGCCGCCACCATCACCCGCCCGCGCCCGCGCCCCACCCCCTGCTCCTCCAACTGTTGTAAGGCCAGCGCAAAATAGGGCAACATGCCATTCGCCCAGCCCATCAGCACCACTTCAAAGATAATCGCTTCGCCCGGTGCAAACTGTTGCTTCCCTGCCCCCTGGCTGGCGTCCGTCCCCGCCGCGAGCGGTCGGCGCAACACATAGGGTGCCACGGCACGATCTTGCCCGGCATAGATCGTGCCGGGTGGCGGCGGCGGTTCAAAGACCTGGGGATAGGGACACTGCCCGCGCAACAGACAGCCCTCACAACTCTTCACCTGCGGTTGATAGCAGACCATGCGCTTAAATGACCAGCCAAAGGCCCCGCGCAAGGTCGCCGCCGAAAAGGCCGCAAGTTCCACTGGTTCCAGCGCCACCAACGTAATCCGATAGACGCCAATGCGCAGATGTTCGGGAAAGTAACTGGTCATTGGTCATTGGTCCTTTGTTGTTAGTGGACAGTGTGTCAGTGGACAGTGTGTCAGTGGACAGTGGACAGTGTGTCAGTGGACAGTGGACGTAACACTGTCCTCCTGTCCTCCTGTCCTCCTGCCTACCGCCGCGTCCGCGCCCGTTCGCGGATCGCCTGCAAATTCAGCACTTCGGCGATTTCGTATTGGGTCACCGCGCGGTCGGCCACCGGGCGGATGCGCAGGATGGCCGGGAAGTGGCCCATGCGCCCATGCAGTTCGGCCAGGAGCGTCCCCGCCGCCACCGCGTGGCCCGGCAGGTTGACCACGATGGGCACCGTCTGCCAGGTCGTCGCGTCGAGCGCCAGCCGGTCCACGACCGCCAGGATCTGCGCGTGCAGCGGCGCTTGCGGATCGAACTGCACCATCTCCCCCAGCGTGCGCGCCACGGGTTGGCCCGTCAGCGCGGCAAGCTGGTCGAGTTGGGCAGGGGCGAGGGGGTGGGTGAAGTTGAGTAGGAGCATAGTGAAAGTCCTTTGGTCGGGTAGTCGGGTTGGTCGCTTGGTCGTGCGATCGGATGCTTTCGTGATATAATACCATCATTGGCAGGAATGATCATGTGGATTGCATATTCAAACATAGGTGAGCCTGATGACACAACCGATGCCTTATCGTGTGGCGGTGGATGACGATGAAGTGGTGATTCGTGCCGATCGGTCACTCTTCGATGCTGTCGCCCTGACCAAATTGCTTGACTATCTGTCCAATGAGACAAAGCAACGATGGCGACAGGAAGCGGCCCTGGTTGATCCTGTGCAAATCCAGCTACAGCAAGAAGTTGACGCATACACAGCCATGCATCCGCACCTACTGGCGCACCATCGGCGCGAATGGGTCGCGATTTACCAGGGTCAACTGCTGGATCACGATCCTGATGAATCGGTACTCATGGATCGCTTGACCGTAAATCATTCCCAGATCCTACCGTTGATCCGCCAAGTTGAGGATGAGGCGGATCGGGAGTTATCTATGCCTTCATTTCGTCTGGTGCCATAATGGCGGTTTATACCTTTCTCTATGATTCAACCTATTCACCCGCAGCCCCTGTGATTGAGGTGGAGATTGGGACAGAGCATTCTGCTGAAACGCGTCTGCTCTCTGCCCTGGTTGATTCCGGCGCGGATGCGACGTTGCTGCCCAAGGGCCTGCTGAAACAACTCAAGGCCCAGCCAGTGGATGTTCGCAATCTGCGGACAGTAACCGGGGCGCGGCTCACGGTTACTTTGTATCGGGTCCAATTACGGATCGGGCCGCAGCAGTTGCGCAATATTCGGGCGGTCGGGATCGAGCCGACCGAAGGTGCCATTTTGGGTCGCGACGCGCTGAACCAGTTGGTCATGACGTTGGATGGATTGGCGATGGTTAGCGAGATCCAGGGTTAGCGATCATCTTAATTTTTCTGCCCGCAGCGTATGACGACGCCACCTTCAGCGCCATGCGCGAGATGGGGCTGCCCCAGGCTGAAGTCGATGCGCTGGCTGATGAGGTGAAGCGTAAGGCACGGCAGCAGGTTAAAGACCAGATGCTTTAAAATATCTGAATCAGGTCACGGATCCTCCAATGTTGATCGCGTTCCCAGTTTCTTGATAGTTCTGCTCGAAAAATTTTCACATCGTGCTCTCTCGCTTTATTTGCTGCTCCTTCTTCAAATTCCTCCGTATTACTAACAAATATTCCTTCAATATTCACTATCTTATTCGCAAAAGGCTGATATGTTTTTAGATAAGCTGTAGCGAATGTTAATCGGTTGCAGTGTTTCTGCATCTCATCGCTTGTGATGGGTCTTTTAGATTCTTTTCCTTGGGATCTCAGTTTACACTCTCCAATGACCACTGTAACATTTCCCGCTTGCTCCCTTTCAATACCAAAAACATCTATATCACCAATCTCTTTCCCATCAACTTTTTTGGGAATGGGTGAGTCTTCACATCGTAAAGCGGGTCTTTGCTTATGCAGAAAAAATGCAACTTCTCTTTCAAATTCCCTTGACTTTGGATGATCGTCTTCTTCATCGAAGAATGATGTTTTGAATGATGAATCACTGGCAAAACGTACATTTAGCCATGGCCAGTGACCTTTCAAGCTATTTTGCACCGAATTATCCAACAATCCGCGTCTACGTATTTTGTAGTGATCAATTCCCGCTCCTACAAGTAGCAACCGAATGGAAGTGTTGGTAATATCAACGTATTGTCGTGCATTTGCAATGATTCCCAACAGTTGTGGTTCTACTGCTTCTGTACACTCTAATTCATCGAGCATACTTTTTTCATCTCGTGTTAGTTTGGGCTTGATCCAAATACGTAAATCATTATCGTCTACAATTTGCTTCAATAAAGATGTAACAAAATGGCTCGGATCTCGTTCAAGCCACTCAGTATAGAGTTGAATGTATTCCAACTCAAGTGGGCCACGATCAACCGCAAAACGCAGCCCATACATTGTTGTTTTATTAAATAAATCAGCCAAAGCCATTTGACAGACATTATCGAAATCAGCGACTGAGAATAAATCAGGATCAAGTGCAAAAATCATTTTTCTTCCTCCATTTGCATTTGGCCTTGCAACCTTGCCTTTGCTAACAGAGCAACTTCACGAGCGTCATCAGCAAAGAACCCACGAAAATTTGATGGGCCTGCCATTTCGCCAAACTGGTCGATTTCCACTTTTTCGATTGAACTTTTTCCTTCTTCATTTCGATCTACAAACATTGCTTGTATATCTGTATGTCTTAAATAGAGTTCGTTACTGTTCAGATAGTTACCAATCGTCGATTCGGCAATTCGTCTTCGAAGCCTCAATAGCAAATGTTCACTGTGTGTTTCAATCAAAAAATGTACACCACGTCTCGCAGCCTGAATAAAAAAATCGCCGAGTTGCGCTTGTGCACCAGGATGCAGGTGTAACTCAGGCTGTTCAATCAATAATTGAGTGTTTTGGCCAGATATTACTGTTTGTATTAGGATCGGTAGCAATTGTGATATGCCAAAGCCTACTTCACGTATATTTGATGAATGGTTACCTTCTACTTCTTGAATAGTTAATTCGAACAACCGTTTTTTCTTATCGAGTGCTTCCACTTTATATTCAAGACCAAACGTATCTATCAGCCAATCTTGCAATGTATCCAATCGTTCGAGTTGAACATCGTCTGCTTGTGCATCGAGATAACTTCGTACAAAACTTAATCCTTGCCCTGCATTCGGCCCAAGCGAACGCGCCGCAGCGTAATAAAACCTCTGTGGCTCAGGACGCATCGGTCCAAGATGAAAGAGCATAAAAAAATCACGAATATGCCGAAAAGAAATCGCTAAAAAATGTTTAAATGATTCGTAACTGTTGTCACTACTAGAACGGTTAGGATCAAAGATGCTGTCAGCAAAAAACTCCGTGGATCCTTCTGGCGTAATGAGATTAGGTAAAAACCCTATTTGTGGATGTAAGACAACTTCAGGCCATACTGACGGCCTGTTCCGTTTAAATATTAAGTCGTCCTGAAAAAAAGTAGATTTGATTTTCCAGCCAAGATCACCTGTGTTTGTAAAATGTGGCGCAGTTGCGTTCAAAATATATTTGCCAGATGTTCCGTCAATTAGGACAAATTGATGTAGTTTAGTTCGCTGCTCCATTTTGTCAAATTTATAAATAAATTCTAACTCAACAACAAGATGTTTTCTACTGTCCTCGCTCCCAATGACTCTCATTCCTTTTAGAACAGCCTCCATATTTTCGGCGTCAATATTTTGTTGATAGTTCCCTGCGCGATCTTCCTGTGGCCGCTGAAGGGCTAGCCGAAAAGAAAAACTCATTTTGTGGCTCAATTTATGATCTCGTACTAAGTCTTCAAAGCTGCCCAAATCATAGCCATTCTCATCCACAAAGAGTAGTGGCCCATATTCTGCTTTGCTCCGCAGACTCTGGCGCAGCAACAGCAGCGCGCGCATAATGGCGCTCTTACCAGTCGAGTTGCGACCAAACAGTAATGTAATCGGCCGCAACTCAATCCAGCCACTGTCTTCAAAGCCCATAAAGTTTTTGATGCGAAAGGCAGTAACGCTCATTTTGGCTCCTTCATCGTCAGTTGTACGCGGCCGCGCTGGTTAATCCGGCGCACCCAGGCCCGAATGGGTGAACCATTGGGAAAGCGCTCCGTCCATTCGCCGGCAGGGTTGACGGGAGGCATGATTTGTTCAATCAGCAATGAGGCTTCATCAGCTCCAGCAATGTGGAGATCGACGACGATCCGCTCCTTCTCCACGCGAAGTACCGTTCCCTCCAAATATTGTCCAACCTTGATCTCCTGTGGTGAAGTTGGTCGATCAACAGGGAGCGATTCTGTAGTGGATGAAACGTTTGTTGCGGTCGGCTTTTCTGGAACTTTATCTGTTGATGTTCCGCGCAAAAATGCTGCAAAATCAGCCGCCACCGCGCTCTTCCGTTGTGTTTGGTTTGGTGCTGTCGTTGAATAGGCGGATTTGGGCGGCGTGGCGACTATCGCCCGCTCGTCCTCACGTGCGGTTGGCAGGGGACTAGGCAACACTGGGCGTGTGCGGTATTCATTGACCTTGCCGCGCTTGTCACTCGGATCGGAGTGTTCGATCTCCATGTAACGTGTTTCTTGGGGATTCGGGCCTGGCCAGCGCATTAAGGCAAACAGGACTTGCATCCGTCGTAACTCATGTAAGTGCTGCGCCGGGTTCTTATCGTCACCGGCGATGACTTGTAAAATATGCCGTTCAAAGTTGCGAACAAATATCCCACTTTCCGCTGTTGACGCCCCCTGTGTACCTTCTTCCCACAGCACTTGATCGTCTTTATCTGTTGCAAAAAGCTGGGTGTAGCGTTGCCGGCGATCTTGTAGCTGGAGCGTCGGGATGAGCTGCACGGCACCCATTCCGTAAGGCTTTGCCATCCCTAGTTTATGCCGATATGTTTCCCCTTCACGCCCTGGCAAAGTCAAAGCCCACAGCAATGCGCCTAATTCGACTTTGGAAAGATTTTCAAAACGCAGATCGAAGGTAAAGTGGACACCAGCGCACACCGGATTGATCTGTGTATATTGGCTGTCGCGCATGTGCCGATCTGGCCGTTCGCGTTGCATTTTTTGTAAATTTTCAGCCGGTTCGTGAATGTCACCTAAGGTGACTGCTTTGCCCTTGTGCCAATAGAGCTTTTGACCGCGTAAGGTGGTTTCATCTTCCGTAGCCGTATAGTCAGCCAGCACTTTTTCGTACTTAGGACGCCCATCGCGCGTCTCGCCGATTACTTGGGGCGAAGGGGTCTGTTGTACCAAGTATTGCTGAAACGCGGTTGCCTTAGGCCCGGAGAGAATCTTAGGCACAATGGGTTGCTCGGCAAACCAGACATTATCGTCGGTGGGATGGAGTTGGGTGTCCAGATGGGCATCAGAGAAAAAGACTCGCCCGGCGTACGCTTTTGCTTTCCCTTCGCCCTTTTCTTTGGTGTAGCCGAAGATAGCTTCACTTAAATCAACTTGTTCTTTGTTGCGCAAATAATTTGGCACCATTTCTAACGGCGACTTCTTATATGGTAGGCGCATCATCATGGTATGACCAAAGAAGACAAGCCTACCTTGTTCATCTACTAGATAAAAGATTGGCTGGCGACGGGGTGAAAAGCCATCATCCGCTGGCTTTTTCTCCTCTTTCGCGCTTTCTTTGTCTTGCTTGTTCTGCTCCGCTTTGAGCGTAAGGACACCATCATCACCGAGTAGGTTTTTCTGCTCCGGCGTCAATTGATCGATATAGGCTTGGGCCAACCGATCGTCAATTTTAATCGAGTCGGCATGGGGGTCTAATGGAAAAACGATGGCTTCTGTACGCTTAGAAAAGATGGCACCACTGCGTGCCAAGACACCTTGAAACAACCCTGACCCCATTTGATCCGATGCGCGTAACGTCTTGGCATAGCGGGTGCGAATCAAACCACCGCGGATTCGCTGGTAATCCCAAGGACCGGATTGAATATAAATATAGTAGGCATTGCGGGTGCCTTCCACCTTTTTCAAGCGTGACTCATAACTTCGCAGCAAATTATGGTGGATGCGCGCAAAGGTCGCACCACCAATTTGGCGCGCCGGTTGAATTTCCCAACCACCTTGCTGATCACGTAAAACGTAACCGGCTTTCACCAAAGGTGTGTATGCCTGGTAACGTTGGTTATCCTCATCATACCCTTCGGCATCTTTACGCATGATTTTGTCGCGATAATTGGTGCCGTGACTGGTTGTATCACCTACCGCCCGATAAACCAGCTTTTGATCAGAAACTCCTTCAAACTTGCTGTAGCTCACCATCTCCACCAACGAGCGTACCATCCCGCGCAGCGAACTGCCGGGGATTACCGGCGTTTTTGTCCAATCGGTATAGAAGAAATCTGGTCGATTTTTCACCCGTTTGTAATAGGGCGCGTCCCGATCTTCCTCCGTATCGAGAATTTCATAATCCCTCGGTGTCAGGGCAGCGCGCACATAGAGTGGGGTTTCGGTGATTAGTGCGCAGCGAATTGTGCCTGTATATCTATGCTCCGTTGTTGTTTTGTCGTCTACTGTTGTCGCCGAATAGTATCGATCTTGGTCTGGCAGATCGTTAGGATCAATCGTGACGACTTTCTCCGGCAGCGGAACAAAATTATAAGGTGCCACCGCAGTGTCTGCCGGGCGGCGTGGGTTAATTTGTTGGGGTAATTTAGGCGGTTGCACGGTCATCAGTTGCCTCCTCTACAGCTTGTTCCTCTTTTACCGGATTGCCTTCTGGTGACGTCTGCCACAAACAGACCAATCGACCGGTTGCGACATAAAGCGCGCCATTTTCTTCATCCTCAGCGATATAATGACGCACAGTAAGGCGCAAAGGCCGCCACCGTCGTTCCTGATCGACAAATGCGATAGCAGTCAAGGGGACAGCATGGTAAAGTCCTTCCACGCCATCAGCAGTGCGAGTAAAGCCGCCAGCTTCCCTGCCAATCTTTTCGGTGCCGGAAAGAATCTGCGCTTCATCGTAGTACAAGATAATACTGGTCTTCACATCGGCAGGCGCTTCGTCTAGCGCATAATCGTAATAAACTCGTGTGCGCCAACCGTCTTCGACACGCCAAAGGAAGAGTTCGCTTGTCGGCCCAAAGAGATAGCAACGCTGTAATGACTTAGGATCGAGCGTGGCAGCATTTTCTTGGGCAATATGCTCATGTGACAAGGTGAGAAGATCATTGTCAAACTTACCCCACATAACGCCTACATCGCTATGCATAAGTAGCCAGCGTGCATCGATCCGCTTGGCCTGTGTTTGCAACCAGCCATGAAGAGTTTGCGCCGAAAACATATCCTCTGCTGTCGGTTGGAGGCTCAGATTGAGCCGACGACGGATTTGATTCAGTTCAGGCATGGGTTGCGTCCTCCACTGTTGTCACTAATGATGTGGATGTCATCATTGCCGGGGCATTGCGCTCTTTTATTGGTTGCTGGAGCGCGCGAACAAAGGTCTCCAGCCGTTTTCGCACCTGTGGCTCGACTTGCAAAACCCCTGCCTGCCTGCTCTCCCACTGCTGCTTGATTGTCCACACCTCTTCGGTGTCAGCGGCAGCAGCCGTTACCCCTTGCCGTAAACGACAGTGGGCGATGATGCCACGCAAGCGACCTCTACCTACATTGGAACCGCCGCCCAGTGCCAGATCTGCCGTCCAAAGATCCTTCAAGAGCAACAGGATCAATCCAACCTCCCCTTGCGTCGGATTGCGCACGGTGAGATCCAATTGAACCAAAGAGCCGGCCCCCCCCAAACAGTGGTGCTTCGTCAAAAAGATAGTTGTCTAATACCCCACCAGTGAAGCGGTCGATCCGAATCCGATGTTGGATCAAGGTATGGGCATCTTGAATCACCGTTTCACGGACACTAATTTTGCTGCCGGTGTACGGCCGCCGTTTTTGAGGGTTGGCGGCTGTGTCAACATTGGCATCAGATTGGGATTCATGCTGCGCGCTGCGACCATTTTTTGCATGATAGTGTTTAGGATCACTCCCAAAGAGTTGATTGATCATTGCCGCCCCCGCATGCGGTTGAATCAACTGGGCAATCCGCAACACGCGGTGACGGAGCGCGCCGGTCACACTTGTTCCAGGCAGCACTGGCGTTCGTTGGTCGCTACCGTATTGCAGGCGATATAGATGCATGGCATCTGGTCCGTTGGCTTGTTCACCTGTGCTGGAGCGAATGAGAAGTGAGCCATCAAGCCAAAAGTCGGCTCTAATGTGCAGAGCGTGCCGTTGATCAATCGGCATTTCCGCTTGTGCCGTTGATTGGGTAAGCAAGGTATGAATATCGGCACAGGTTCTAGGTTCGCCGCTATTCGTTAACCAGGCGATCAGGCTGGCGGTTGTGGTCAAGTTATAGTCAGTTACGGTCCACTCCGTCACCTGACATTCACCATAGCCACGGCGCTTGCGCGATCCCAAGCAAATCTCCCCCGCGGTTTCCAGTCCCGACAGTGCTGTCGCCAATGCAAACCGCAAGCAATTTGCGTAATTTTCGTCTGCGCTTTCTGCAATCAGCAGTTCAAAGCGTAGTGGAAAGGTTGTCCCGCCGCGGAGCAATTCTACATCATACTTCATGTCGTCTTCCGCGGTGCGTGTAATCGGGTTAATCCGCACACCGTCACGTAATTCAATGGCCGGGTATTCGCCTAATGCGTCATCGACAATCAGCGCGCTTTGTTCCCCATTGGGGTCGCTCTGTACGCCGCCAAAAAGCTGAATAGCGAGAGCATTCTTGTGCTCTTTTGTCTCATATTGTTTTTGATAGCCGTACTGCCATTCCCAAAGATAATTGCGTAGTGCACCGGCAATCGTTGCACCAGTCAACAGCGCACGACCTTCTAGGGGATCACGGATCAGTGACAGGTCGGTGACCCCCTCCGCATCACCGTTGCCAAAGTGCGCGGGTGTGAGTAACGTCAACGTCCCTGTGACCACAATGCGTCGCTGAATGCCGCGACTCTTGCCCCAATGTGGTGTGTGTGGAAGTTCGCTCATGCTGTCACTTCTCCTTGTGAGGTGTCGCTTTCTTCCCAACCTAGCTTGCGGTTGGCCTGATCGATCTGTTTGGCAGCCTGTGCTAATACCCCGTCGATCAACCGCAATGTATACTCGACACGCCAAAGATTTGGAATGGGAAGGATTACTTTACCAAGCTTCACCGGTTGCGGCATCCTTAAATCAGCCACCCATGCGCTTTTTTCTTTCTCTAGACACGTATCGACACATTGCCGAAGCCATACGCTTAAACGTGTTTGATGGCTTTGACCGATTTTTGCAGCATGCCACTGTTTTTGGGCAGGACGTTTCAACTGATCAAGATAAGCGATAATCGGATTTAAACATTTTTTGACAAAATCTTCCTCTAGTGATCCACTGATTTGATCTAGCGGTTGTTGTTGCAGCCAGCCAAGTTGTTCACGCAACAAGGTGCGCAGGCGGGAGAGTTGGCTCTTACTAATCCTATCCAGAAAATCCCGATGTAATGGTAATTTACCAACCGCCTCTACCAATGCCTCATCCAATTCGCGCCGCAAAATACGTTCGCCAATTCGTTGTGCGAATGGCTGATTGGTGAGGTGGATCGTGGGTACAGTACCAGGAGCGGCAATTGATTCCAGTAATTTGATTTTGTACTCAGCTTTGGGCAACCAGTTGAGTGCGATCCGACCCAATCCATCCATCCGTAATTCACCAATGCCGTCATCCACAATGGTTTGCATAACCTTAGCGCTGATCGGTTGCTGTGTCGTAAAGGTGAAGACACTCCCTGCCGCTATGGCGGGTAACTGAGGCAATGGCAACCCCCAGGTTCGATTGAAGCCACCTACCAATGTCATACTCCGATGTGTATGAGCTAAATCTGGTTGTAGATCCGTGACAGATAGATGTAGTACAGCAGCTAAAGCATGTCTTACATCCATCGAGAGTTGTCCGCTTTCATCACGTGCGAGGCAATGGCTGAGACAAGTGATGGTAAATTGCTCACCGACTTGCAAGTCACCATTGCGCCCGGCGCTATCTATCTCTATGCTTGGCTCATCACCATGATCTGTGTCAGCCAAACTACTACATTCGTCATCTTCATCCCCATAATCCTCGTCGTTGCTGTCATCTGTTTCGGTAGCAGATCGGGTCTGCGGAAATCCTGCTACTTCATGCTGCCACTGATCATCCCGACAAGCACTCACCAGAACATGACCATAACCAGCGCTGCGTGAACCGCCTAGCCATAACTCGCCGGTTTGATTGAGGAAATCCATCAATGTATCAGCATCATCGCCAGTGTTGACCAATATATGTCCACAGAAGATTTGCCCAGGCGATAGGGCATCATATTGGAAAACTGCACCATCTGCTTCTGTAGCTCGCCCTTGTCGACGCTCGCGCGCCGTATGGACCGCAAGTTGGCGATCAGGGCTTTGCACATATAAAGTATGGGCAGCCGGCAAACAGAAGACCTCACCAACCCCAGTCAACTGAAGTGCCGGTTGTTGAAATTTAATAGCAGTCATGTTATGAGCTATTGTTCCATCATTCACACTTTCACGTTTGGGTATTTGAAAAGGCCGAGGTAATGGCACCAGACGATAAGGCTTGTCCTCTACTTCTGCCTCAACTGGTGGGTAGACGAGTGGGTAAGCATTCAAGTAGCGAGTCGTATTGCTCAGGAAAAGACGATGCTCTGCCTCATCACTGTGTTTTAGGGTAAAGTCCTTTGGTTCAGCACCGGTCTTTATCGGTTGATGACGTTTCCCCTGTAAATGAAGATGAATCAACGCGCCACGGATCATACTGCCAGGAATGTAATCATGGGAGGCTTTCGTATTGGGATCGCCATCCAACGATGTTGCAAGTAATGGTTCACGTAGTTCAAGCGTGTAAGTAACAGCAATCATTGCTCGCCCTCCTCACTGGCTAATGGCATTCTTGCAGTCAGTTGTTGTGTAAAGTGCGTGAAATGCTTTGCCGTTAGATCAGTCCCTACCATGTCGCGCAATGTGGCACAAAGCCTTCCTCGCCCACGGTTACGACCAGTGCCACCCCGTCGCCATCCCATAATCGTTGCCGCCAGTAAGGCTAAATCATCACTGATAAAATTCTTTGTTGGATCAGCACTTTGTGGAAGATAGAGCAACCGTGCCTCAAATTGCGTTTCCCGTAGCAATACACGCATCGCCCGCAACGATCCTTTTACTGGCACACCGTCTTCGTTCAGCATTGTCTGCCGGCGAATCGCAGTGAGCGATTCTAGAATCGTATTGCGTTCTAGAGGGGATGAGCGCCGTTGCGAATTCTTGGTTTCCTTTGCCCAAGCAGCGTAATCTAATTCGTAGCGTACCGCTGCACAAATTTCTTCCGGCAGAGTGGCATTGCCGAAGCGCAACCAGCCTTCACCGACCATCTCACTACCAGGAACACCAAAAAGGTGTTGCGCGGATTCGCGCCACCTCCGTAGTTGTGGACTTTCATGCCCATAGACTTGGGTCAAACTATACAAAATATTGGCACATTCTTCGTTGAGTAATCCTTTAAGCATACGGCCACGGACGAACGGTAGCCCGTAACGATCATGCTCTACCTCTTCATCAACCAACCCTGCTACCCCGTCACCACGACCAAAGGTCGTGTCACTCAATAGCGTAAACTGCAAACGATATTCATATTTGGGGACTTGAGCAGTCATTTTCCCTTCTCCTCATATAGTGGCAGGTAGAATTTGAGCGCTTCGATAACATCAAAGTGGCCGCAGCGATTGGTCCCGATATCCTCAGCCCAGCCAGTCTTTTGTCGCTTCTCCTGACTTGGAGCAAGCATCGGCAGTTGTGGAAGTTTGTATGCCAGCAGATACGCCGCGACGGCGTTTGGCCCTTTGCGTAATGCGTCACGTAATTGGACAACTTTGTTCTGTTTCTCGCACCAGGCATCATCCTTCGCGAAGGTCTCAAGCGCAGCTACAAAATTCGGCCAGTTGCGCCACTCATCCACGTTTGCTGACTTACGCAAACGCACTGGACGCATCGTGAGCGCACCTTCAGATGTCTCGTACTCACGAGTACGAATTATACCGATTGGCCCATAGAGGCCGCCGGTGACAAAGTGCCAATCGAGTGCAGAAAAATCCTCTGTTTCACGCAAGCTGTCGCCGTGCATATCAGCTTTGGCTGATTTACATAACCCCTCAGCGAGCTGATAGGCACGTGAAAACGGATAATGTAATTTTACGACAGCAACACCGGCACAGGCGTAAATCTGTTCCATTCGCTCGCCTTGTAGCAGGTTGCGCAGGGTATCATTCTCGGCCCTTGCCAGTTCCTGTGCAATAGTATCTTCAAAGCTGTTCAGATAAAGTGTCGCTAAGGTGAGCCCCAACCGACCATCACAAACAAAGGTTACATCATCACCCCCATAAATCAATGGACGAAAGGGGATGACAAATTTGTCCCGTTTTTTGTTATAGCCCAGTTGAATTTCCCAATCCAGGCTGTATCGATCACGCTTGCCAGGTTCAAAAAAGCGTAAGTAACGCTTATCCTTTTCAGACCGTTTACCCTTTTCAACCGGTCCGACCAATGTTGCCAATTGATCCCCTAACACCTCCATCGCTTGCCGCCCGGCATTGTCGACTGCGGCGGAAAGTTGACGCAACAGTTGCAGTGTAGCGCGGTCAGTAGCCGCTGTTGTAAGCGTAGAGTGCTTGCCGCCTAGCAGAATCTGAAACCGCTCGCCCATGCGATTGCCGTCCGCATGAACCACAGCGATATATCGTCCTTCGCCTTCTTTTTCATCAAGTAGATCACTGGTGTCGTCGGGATTATACCAGAAATCACAATCCACTGCCTGAAATGCTGGGAATAATGTTTCTAGCCGTTGCCGTGACCATTCCTGGGTTTCACGTTTGGCTTTGGCAAAGATGGTTGATGAAACTGGGCGATAGCGCCGGCGATCCGGATCAATAACTTCGCTGTAAAGCGGGTCAAAATCGGTTGCCGGTAGACCAGTTGATTCACACTCAGCCGTTACGCCAAGACCCAAGATCGGTGTCGGTAAGGGACGAATTGCCTTTTTCCGTATTAACAGCGCGCCTGTTTCACGCAAAGTGTCCCGCAGATTTCCCTGTGGGGCATCCCAAGTCACGGTTTGATGAACACAGGCCACCTCTAGCCCTGGTGCCTGTTCCAACAGCCGTTGTGTATACTTGGTGACAAACGCGATTGCATCTTTTCGCTCTGCAAAGAGAACGACCGTATTGCCGCCACCGCTGTACAAAACCTCGGCCTGCAAGTTGTCGCGTTCAATCCAGCGCATCCAGTCCATTCGTTGATAAAGAGTTGCGCCGGTAAACGATGGGTTGATATTATGGCGGGCAACCAGCTTCTCAATGATCTCTAGTACCCAATCCGCCGTTGCTTGTTCTACCAAAGCCGATGCCCCGACATTTTCGCGTAAGCGATTGCTACCAAAAATATAGTTTTGAATGCCAGTGGTGTCGATGGTAGTGAGGGTGTATTCTCGTGACATGAAATGTTACCTCCTCGGTTTTAAATTGAACCACTCAACAAGTTCTGATGTGAGGTTTGGTAGATCTGTCTGGCCAAATACCCGGATAGGTGACTGTATACGCCAGGCCGTTTGCATTCGCTTGCGCAGATCATCTGGCCTTGGATGCAGAGAAACCAAAGCTACCCGTGCTTCATCTCCACCAAGTTGCCGAGCGCGCACCATGGCTTCAAAAAACTTCATTTGATTTTTATTCTTATCGATTGTTGTTGTGCATGAAAACGCAAAGAGTTGATAGCCAACCATAGCGGCAACATCCATCTCAAAATTATTGTGGGCAAGCTTTTCATGCGTATTTAAATTACGTCCATAATCATGTAGTCCAGGTACAAGGTTTTGCTCTGCTATATTCTTGATACAATTGAGAACATAGTGCTCCAGCCAGAAACCATCAAACCAGTCACACAGATCACTGCAGGATGATATTCCTGCACGTTGTCTTGCATTTTCAAGTATTAACTGCGAGTCTACCTTTGGCTTAGTTATCTCATCCGTACCTAATCGGCTTTGCAAAAGTTGGCATACGGCTGCCAAACGAGGATCTTTAGGCCATGCTAACTGCTTTGTGCGTAGAATGTTTTCATCATCCCAGTTTTGATACTCTAAAGTTACTGGATCTTTTTTGGGTGATTTTAATTTCCATTCACGTATTCCATTTACCCATTTATTCCAAGGGTCGCGTAGGCTTAGATTCTTTGCGAGCATCTGTACAAGGGAATCAGCACAATCGCTTAAATAGATTGCTTGTGTAGGTGCATTATCCAGCAATTTCTCGCCATACAATTCAGTAAGTGTTTTAATCGATGGTCCAACACGCTGACGGATAAAAATGCTGTCTTTGGGATCGTTAACACGTCCTTCTTTGACTAAAGATGTGCTCTCTGCATCTAAGTAAGTGAAAATCGGTTGCCATCCAGCCGAAGAAGCTTTTTCATGTAAGACGCGATGGGTATGAACAGCCATTACTTTGGTGCCACCTGTGTAATTTAGCCCAACGCTCGCGCTCCGCGGAATTTTGCCTGCATATTCTTGTACTTTTCTGTAAACATCTTCCGGATCAGCTTCGTCCACAGCAATATAACAATGTGTAAAATCTTTGTTTTCCTGTTTGAATTTTTTATGCAACTGCTCACATAAACGTAGGGCTATCTCGTAGGTACCCGATTTCATGGCTTTATCGTCACGTTTGGAATGAACAAGATAGAGATGCCCCTTATCTGCCAATAGTAACGACGCCGCGACATAGTTCGGTAGCGGGTTGCCACCGATCAATAGGAATAAGTGCTGCGTTTTTGGCAAATTTTCCGATCGTGTCATTTATAACCTCCCATCAACATTTTAGGCCGCTGAACCGGCAAATGGTATGTAAACGAATACGATAACCCATACAATAAAATATCCTCATTAGGCAGATCTCACCTCCCCAAAACTACCCAATCTTTTCAGCATTTCCGCTGATCCCCCCGCCCTTGTTCTATGCGATCCTTGCCCCACTTGCTGCAAGTCAGCGCGTATCGGCTTGATTACACAACAATACCAATCTCCCCAATCAAGCCAATCAAATACAGAACTTACGCACTGGCCAGAGCTTTAGGGTTTAGTAGACCCTAAAGCTCTCTGATGGCGCAATCAATTTGCGTAAGTCCTAAAATAGCTAAGGCGCTTGCAAAGAAATAAGGATCCAGCGCTTGCCCAACAAAATCATGCGTAGGGGCGGCTGCGCGGCCGCCCCGCGTTTGGCTCGCTGCGAACGGGCGGCGGCAAGCCGCCCCTACTGCATACTTGATTCTTTCTACTGTCCTAACGCCAAGGTGACAACTGGTGTTTGTCCGCCCAACGTTGCAATCAAGCATGTTTTTGGCATACAATTCAGTGTGTGGTTGGTGGCTTTTGCTTCTGTGGTCGTGGCAAGGCATGGCAACAGGTAACCACATCGTAACAATTCTTGGTCTTTTGTCAAGTCACTTTGGGCGTCTGTCAGGCTGCTTAGGTTAACGCAATGGCGGTGTCCCCAAAATTGCGCCATACGCTTATCTAGTATAGTTGGGCGTAGATACCACGGCCGTTAATCAGGCACGTTACTCGTGTACATCATGGTAAAAATAGGGTACCTTATTTACGCCGGGATCTACTAGTTTAGCAGCTTTTGGTCACCCTGAACTACTCAAAACCTATAAAAGATCTGTTACCGCCTGCGTAAGCAAGCAGAAAGCGATCCATATCATGGCAATGCTGAATCCCCTGCCGGCGATCCTGGTTGCTAATCAGCAATGGTCAATGCTGTTTTCCGGTATTGACAAACCGCCTGCGCCGCGTTACGCTGTTACCCTCTGCAACGATGGAAGGAGCATAATGGCAACAACCCTGTACGAAACGGATATTTACGCTTGGTCACAGCAGCCGGTCAATCTATTGCGCGCAGAAGATTTTGCCGAGGTGGATTGGCATAATAGTATAGAAGCGCCAGATGAGGAGAAACCATGCAAAAAATTCAAACCCAAGGTGTCCATCACATTACATTGATCGGTGCGGACCGGCAGACCTCGATCGATTTCTGGGAAGGGGTGCTGGGCATGCCCTTTATCTTTGAGCAGCCCAATCTCGATGTGCCAGCCGAAAGCCATCTCTACTTCGACCCAGGCGACGGCCGGCTGATCACGATCTTTACCAATGAAAATCGCCAGCCGGACGCAACGCACAATCCAGAGGGCATCGGCAACCTGCATCACATTGCCTTTATCGTCTCGCACGCAACCTATACCCAGGTGGCCAAACGCTTGGATGAACGCGGCATTCATCACAGTGGCGCGATCGATCGTGGCTTTATGGATTCGATCTACTTTCGCGATCCACTGGGCCAACTCTTGGAACTGGCTTGCTATAAGTTTGTGCCGCCTGTGGGGGTGACGGCCGCCGAGGTATTGTTGGAGGCACATCACATCCGCGTGGCGCGCGGCGCGTACAATATCAGGGATGAACATTTGGCCGATGCGATTGAAGCAATCACACAGCGCACCAGCCGTTCGCTCTCGGCTGATCGTGCGCCCAAAGACCCCTATACGCCATAGACAGATCCAAACAGACAAGCAGTGCTGCCCACCGATAAATTGAGGAAGTACATTGAGGAAGTGCGCCTAATGGAGCAGCACTTGCATTACGGGGTGGATCAAAAAACAGCGCAAGCAAATACTTGCGCTGTTTTGAGCTAATTCAGAGCGGGCTGCTCTTTAGAAACGGCGTCGATCACCACCACGGTCGCGATCACCACCACCACCGCCACGGCTACCACCACCGCCGCCACCGCCACGGCTACCGCCGCCGCCGAAGCCGCCGCGATCACCGCCACGATCACCACCACCGCCGCCAAAGCCGCCGCGACGTCCACCACCGCCACCACCGCCGCCGCCATCAAACGAGCGCTCGCGTGGGGGGCGTGCTTCGTTGACACTGATGCTGCGTTGTTGGAATTCAGTGTTGTTGAAGCGGGTGATTGCATCTTGGGCTGCTTGTGTTGTTTCCATTTCAACAAAGCCAAAACCTTTGGAACGGCCGGTGGCGCGATCCGTGATCACAGCTGCTGAAATTACTGGACCGGCCTGTGCAAAAAGCGCACGCAAATCCTCGTCAGTCGTAGAATAGCTCAGATTGCCAACATAGAGTTTCTTAGTCATAGAATCCTTCCAATTTCAGAGTTGGTACAACGTATCGTGTACCCATAATTATTGGCATACAAATCAATGTACTGTCGGGAATACCGCCAAATAGACAACTTATTACTGGATTTATTACTGGATCACAACATTACTTGCTTGTAAACCTTAGCCGTCGTTTCAATCCTAAACTCAACACGCTGCCCTTCATACGAACGATATCCGGTTGAACTACTTGCCGCTCCCTTGCACTCGATCTGACATGATATTGCTTGTGCGCTTTCCTTACATCTTCGATCACAGTTTACATTACTGTTTCGTGAACAACATTACTACGCTGAATAAAAAAATGGCTGCCTGGTTTTTGGGCAGCCACGTTAGCAAAAACCAAACAGAATACTTTATTATACAGTTACTTACAATCATAACAGTCACTGATTGTTTTGTCAATCCCTCAAAAATTTATTTTCTTCTATTAAATTCGAATTGAATGTGGCAGATTTCACAGATCGCGTAGGTGGTAGAACGCGATCTGTAGCCAAGAAGTTGTTGGCTTTACTTGACAATCGCCTGCATATAGCCGCCAAGCGCTAGCCTTCTATGCGCCCCCGTAATATGGCTAGTATAAATAATGGTAAGATGACCATTCGTCGCCAACGCCAGGGCTGTTGAATGAGCCGATAGAGCCACTCGATGCCCCATCGTTGCATCCACCGCGGGGCGCGCACCGTGATACCGGCCACAAAATCAAATGCCCCGCCCACCCCCATTGCCACCTTGGCAGGCAGTTCATGGCGATGGCGCGCAATCCACAAATCTTGCTGTGGATGTCCATACGCCACAAAGAGGATATCCGGTTGCGCCGCCTCTACCTGCTCGGCGATAGCTGGCCAGCTATCGTCACGCGGGCTACCACTGTAGGTGCCGACTACGCGCAGCGCTGGGTATAAGGCAACCAACCGCCGCGCCGCTTCCTGGGCGACACCAGCCGCTGCCCCCAACAGATAAACGCGCCAGCCGTTTGCGGCTGCACAGTGGCAGATCTGATAGATACCATCAGAACCAGTCACTCGCTCGGCTAGGTGGATACTCTGGCGGCGCGCTGCCCACAACACCCCAATGCCATCGGGTACACAGAGATCCGCATTGCGCAAAACATCGGCAAAAATGGGATCGCGCTGCGCGGCCATAATAAATTCAGGATTGACGGTACAGATTTGGTAGACTTTGGATTGATCGGGTGAGGCTCTGCTCTCCTCTATCCATTGGGCAATTTGCGCTAATGTCTGCTGGAAATTGACGCAATGAACCTTCACCCCCAAAATTGTAACCGTTTCGATCCGGTTTGCCACGACATCATCTTTCATCTTTCATCTTTCATCTTTCATCTTTCATCTTTCATCTTTCGCCCGGCTTACTCTTTTTGTCACGTTTCCCGCGGCGCGCTACGCTCGCTAGCACCGCTAGCGTTTCTTGCGCCGCTTTCTCCCAGGAAAAGCGTTTGACATTCACATAGCCCGCGGCAATCAGGCGTTGCCGCAGCGCTTCATCCTGGCTCAGTTGCAACATGGCATCAGCCATGGCGTCAACATCGGTGGGATCAATGAGAATAGCGGCATCGCCGGCAATTTCGGGCAGCGAAGAATTATTGGCACTCATAACCGGTACTCCATAAGTTTGTGCTTCCAAGATGGGTAGACCAAAGCCTTCAAAAAGTGAAGGAAAGCAAAAAAAGCGGGCACCCGCATAGAGCGCGGGCAACGCTTCATCGGCGACATAGCCCAGAAAATGGACACGGGTGGTAAGCTGTAAATCCACAACTACCTGTTCAAGCGTGGCGCTTTCCCGGCCACGCGCGCCAGCCAACACCAAATCCCAACCGATTGCGCTGCGCTGTAAAAGTTGATGATAGGCGTGCAGCAGGCGCGTCAGATTCTTGCGCGGTTGCAGGGTGCCGACATAAAGCGCATAGCTGGCAGGCAATGGATAGTGTGCGCGCACTTCCTGGGCCGACCATGCGCCTGAGGGCTCGGTAGTCGCCTCGTGTATCACTCTGATTTTTTGGGGCGGCGTGTTATAGTAGTGCTGGAGATCCGTCGCGGTCGCGTGACTTACGGCAATCAGCGCGCTGGCTGCCCATGCACTCCAGCGGGTGCTCCAGGGTAAGTAAATCCGTTGAAAAAGGCTGTTTGCCTGGGGAAAGCGATGATAGCCCAGATCATGAACAGTCACCACGCTGGGGGGCAGGCGGTGCGGCGGCCCCACAAAGGGCAAGACATGGGCCGGGATGAAAAGTACATCGGGCGGGTGGCGCACCACTTCACGCGACAGCGCCCGGTGCGTCCACAGTCGCTGCTCTGGTAAACAGCAAATTTCGATATTCAGAGAAACATTTTGCTTTGGTGTTGCTGCAACAAAAAGGGCAGGTGGCAACGTTCTATCTGTATAGAGACGCCATCGATGGGCACTCGCTGCGGGCAGGTGGAGCAGGTGGCGAATCATTTCCAGCGAGTAGCGCTCTGTCCCTGTGCGCTGTGCCCGCAGTGCCCGCGAGGCATCAATGCCAATCAGCATAGGAGACCAAAGCGTTCCTGTAACAACTGCTGGATCTGGGCGGCGAGGGGGCCGGGGCGGAGAATCTGCACACCGTGCTGGGCGTCGATGTCAATGGCTACCACCGTGCTGGGCACCCCCTGTGTCTGCGCTTGTTGATCGAGAGTGGCATCTGCTACAACTAGCGCAACACGCCCTTGCAACTGGGCCAAAACCGCGGTGGTGGTGCGTGCTTCTTGCGCTCCACTCTGGTTGGCGCTGGTAGCGGCCAATGGGCCACTCTGGCGGATCAACGCACGTAGCCAGCTATGGTTGGGCAAGCGCACCCCAACCGTAGGCTGATTGGCGGTGAGTACACCCGGTAAGGTAGGCAATGCTGGCACCACAATGGTTAAGGGACCCGGCCAAAAATGTTGGATCAGCGTTTGGGCAATCGCGGAAAGCGGGAGATGTGTCACCTGTGCCAGTTGATCGGGATCACCAATCAACACGGGAATCGCTTTGGCGGGTGGCCGGCCTTTGATCGCATAGAGTTGATCAATGGCCTTGGGCTGATCAAATCGGCACATGACACCATAGACTGTGTCGGTTGGGGCAACAATCGCGCCATTGGCTGCCAAGTGTTGTAGCGCTATCGTTAGGGCAGTTGGCTCTTCGAGCGGGCAAACAAACGTATCCATAATCTTTGCAAAAAGCGTGTTCTATTGAAAAGCTTGCTTAAATTTTTGCTATAAAATCGTAAAAAACTGTGATAAGCAGTTCCTGTCAAAGTCAATATTTCCATGATTTCAGCTTGCGTGTATACTATCAGGCAGACCGTTTGCAGTCAACTATGCTTGTGGCATGGGTTTGGGTAAGTGTACGTTTGGTGCTTAGGCTAGGCTGGCTCGTAAGATTGTCCTACTTGTTTATTGCACGATTGGATGTAAACGCACTGTTACTCACGCATCTACACAAACCTAGAGTAGTCATGGATCCTGGAAAATGTTTTCACTTCAAGAAATTTTCATTGATGCTCTGTGGATCATTGGGCTTGCCGGCGTACTTGCTACCTTGAGCTACATGAATTGGTATCGAAGCCATAACCGATGGACATGGCGTCGGCTTTTCAGTTTACCGCGTATGCTCATTCCGCTTTGTGTCAGTATGGAGTTTTTCTGTATTGGCGTTGCGGTCAAGGGTGTACTTGCCGTACCATCAGCCCCCTGGTGGGAAACAGGTGCCTGGAGCGCGCTAGCGCTTCTCTTTGCGATTCAAACAGTGGCCTATGGCATTGCTGGCGTGCGTAGCGGTTGGGACACACCGCTAGAAGAAAGGGATGATGATGAGCGAACAAAATACAGCGGATAAGTGGCGCTTAGAAGATACGGGCGATACGCTCGATAAATGGAAATTACAAGAAACCGAGCAGACACAGATTGCGGCTTGGCAGTTGCAAAGTGCGCAACCCAGCGATGCCAATTGGCAGCCGGTTGAATATGAACGGCAGGCTTCCCGCCGCGGCAGTTGGGTGTTGCCCCTGTTGGTTGGGTTAGCCTTGATCGCCGTTTTCTCCTATGGCGTTTGGATCGGGCTGGGTACCTTAGGGATTACCGACTTCAATATCGCTTCGCTGTTGCCTTCGCTGCAAACGGAGCCAACCCCGACCGTTGTTGCAGCCGTCGCACCCATCGGCGACACCACGCCTGAGGCCGAGATTGCCACAACCGTTGCGCCCACGGCCACGGCGGATGCTGTTGTGGAAACCGCCCCCGCCACGCCCGTGCCTTCGCCAACCCCTGCGCCATTACTGGTAACAGAACAGATTGTGCGCATCACCAACCAGTATGGGATCAATGCGCGGCGTGAACCGAGTGTGGACGGTGAGCTAATTCGCATTCTCGAGCAAGGCGGCGAATATCTAGTGATCGAAGCGCGCGCCGATGGTTGGGTGCAAATTGCCATGTCTGCCACCGAACAAGCATGGGTCTCCACTGAATTTGTTGAAATCCGCGCCGAAGAGGTGCTAGTAGAAGCGGCCAATCAACGACGGGCCGCGCTAAGTTTACCTTTGCTGGCAGACACGACGGCCCAACCGGCCACGCCCGAACAGTCGGCTGCGATTAGTGCAACGGCGACCGTTACCTCCCAATCCATGGGGACGCAAACAATTACCGGGACGCAACCCATCACCGAGCGTGGTGCGCTTACGGTGCCGGTGGCTGGCGTGGAAATTACCGGCACGGTTAATATCACCGCCGGGCTCAATGCCCGTTCGGCACCGGTGACAAACACCCTGCCTATTGAGTTGTTGGGGGGGGGCGTCGTGATCACGGTAACAGGCCGCAGTGCCGATGGCGCGTGGCTCCAAGCTCGTTCGGATGAGAACGCCGAAATCTGGGTCTTTAGCGAATATATTGATCTCGCGGTTGCAGTCGATACGCTGCCCATTGCCACGCCTGGCGTTGTACCTAGCTTGCCAGGGGCTACGACCGCGGTGACCACGACCACCGACGTGACAACCACAGTCCCGCTTACCGACACGGCGGGGCAATCGACTGAAGAACCTACCGCTTCGGTGAGCAGCCTTTCGGGCGCAAATGCTCGCTTGGCACCCGATCGCAACGCGGGCTCGTTTGCAGTGGTTCCCTACAACATCGTCTTGCCTGTGCTGGGGCGCACGGCCAACGATGAATGGTTGCAAGTCGAATACCAAGGCCAGTCTGTTTGGGTGCTCGTCTCCACTGTATCGCTTACCGTTGATCTGGCTACACTGCCCATCGTTACACCGTAAACGGCGATCTAGAAAAAGCTGTGGCCCATCGTCCCTTGGATAGATGGGCCACAGCTTTTTCTGCAAAACAAATTGGCATAGATATGGGCAAGATAGATGTTCGGCGTGCTAGCTGGTGGCGCGATGGCTGGCTGTGGAGTGTGGGGTTGGTTGGCGGCGGTTTGCTCTTGTTGACCTGGAATTTAGGTTTCTTTGTCGCCTATGAGCCCTGGCCCCAATATTTTTTTGCAGTGGCATTAGCGGGTGCTGGCATCAGTTTTTTTGTTGGCTATGTGCGCTCGTCCGACCAATGGTGGCGCTTGATCCCTGGGTGGACCATGGCGGCGCTCGCCCTGATGCTTTTGCTAAGTATGCTGCCGACACCACCGGTACGCTTGATTGCTGCTTTGCTCTTTTGGGGAATGGCGCTGGCCTTTGCGCAAATTTATTGGCGGCAACGGGTTGACCAATGGTGGGCGATTATTCCCGGCGGTTTCATGTTGGTGCTCGGTGCGATGATTGCCCTCAGTGGGTTTATTACCAATATTGAGTTGTTGGGCGCGTTGCTCTTTATCGGCATGGGCGGTGTTTTTTATCTGCTTTATGCACTTAACACCCACGCGCGCCAGTGGTGGGCATTGATTCCTGCCTCTGTTCTCTTTTTCTTTGGCATTTTTATTGCGGTGGCCCAACGTACGGCTGAAGGCGAACTCGATGGCAGCCTTGTACGTTGGTGGCCACTCTGCTTGATCCTCGGCGGTCTTCTGGTTGGCTGGCGGACCTATCGCACGCCAACCGCGCTCCCCAGCGAGGCTAAGCTGGCGCGCTTTACTGGGCGGCTGCGCAATGCGCAAAAGACACCGGTCGCGTCACCCACCAGTGACACGGTTGCTGCGGCCGACGACCGGGCCTAAGCACCCTTATTCGCCTTCCACCACCTCAATACAATCATTTTCCATCGACTCGATAATCGCCAGACTTACAATCGGCACGCCTAGCGGTTGTAGATGCGCACGGCCACCTTCAAAGCGCTTTTCGACCAAACAACCAATGCCGCAGAGCGTTGCGCCACACTGCGCGATCACGTCGGCCAGTGCGCCAATCGTCAAGCCGGTAGCCAGAAAGTCATCGATCAACAGCACGCGGTCGCTGGGCAGCAGATATTCGGGCGAGATAATCAATTCGACAATGCCACCCTTGGTATGGCTGGGCGCTTTGGCGCTATAGTAACCGGAGGGCATAGTGACCGGGCGGCTTTTGCGTGCATAGACCACCGGCACATTGAGCACAATTGCCGTGGTCAACGCCGGCGCGATGCCACTCACCTCGGCGGTGACAATCTTGGTCACATTGGTCGCCCCTGCAACGGCAAAGCGCCGCGCAAATTCCTGGCCCATAGCCAGCGTCAAGGCCGGATCGAGCTGATGGTTAATAAAGCCATCGACCTTGAGAATGCCATGCCCCAAATTTCGTCCTTCACGCCGGATGCGCTCAACCAATTCCTTCACTGTTCTCTCCTGTCCCTTGTTATCTGTTATCTGCTACCTGTTACCTGTTCTAGTAGATTCGCCGCCGTGGCAACACCACCAAGTTCGGCAAATTCAGCCTGCAACGTTTGTGCGCCCGCGCGCAGGGTGGATAGGTCAGGCAACGTCTGTGCCAAGCCATCCACTAGTGCAGCGATTGTCGCCTGTTGGGCTGGCAGGTGTAGACCCGCCCCGCTGCGCGCCACCCCTTGCGCCTGATGAATTTGGTCGGCGGCATGGGGCACGATGATCTGCGGCACGCCCTGGGTGACCAACGCATGGGTGACGCCCGCCCCACCATGATGAATCGCCGCGGCAACCTGCGGCAACACCGCGCCCAGATCAATGCGTTGCTCGATGATGCTTTCTGTGGGTAACTGGTCGCGCAAGGCCGCTTCCTGCACGGCTGTGAATTGTCCACCCAAGGCCAAAATGGGCAAACAACCCAGTTCCGCGGCTGCATGGGCTGCCGCCACAAAAAAGTTGGCATCCTGCCCAAAGCTGGTACCCAAGGTGATAAATACCCACGGTTTCTCATCCGGCCAGGTGGGTGCAGCACTCGCCGCGGCGCTTGCCACGCCACCGACATGCTGCGTCTGGGGCAGCAACGCGACCCCCGCATACCAGCGGGGGCTCCAATAGGTCAAGTGCAACGATGATGACTGTTGGGCCGGTGGGCCAACCTCTGTCCAGTTACGCCCAGCAATGCCGAAACGCACACACAGCCGCGTCAGGCGTTGGCGCGCTTCGCTAACCACACTTTCGTTGCCACTGGTCACTTTGGGTTGCATGGCCGGCCAACCGGCGATCACCAAAGGCGTATCAAGCGCTTCCGCCGCCAGCCCAGCTGCGCTGAGAAAAACTTCGCTCACCACCACATGGGGCTGAAAAGTGCGGCCAACGGCAATCAATTCTGCCGTCGCCTGGGCGACGCGTGGCTCGTCCAACCATTGATCCAGCGCGCGGAGCGCGCGCTGGCTGCGCAGCGTTGCCAGCTCCATGCCGGGTGCGGGTTGTAAGGGCGGCGGTGGCGGCCAACGCCAGCCGGTCTCGCCGAGAACGTGACTGTCGATACCAGCCCGCGCCAACACGGGCGTCATCGCTTCCCCGGTGGCCCATAAAACCGCGTGGCCGCGCCGGCGCAGTTCAACCGCCGTGGCTAAATAGCCACCCCAATCCAGATGGCCGGGAATTTGGGCAGAGACAAATAAATAGCGCATGTGCTAGGTTCGCTTCAAGCGCTGAATGACGGCGGCAATGACCCGTTCCGCCACCGCCGTTTTACTCTGCAACGGCAGGGTTTCCTGAGTGCCATCGGCGTCAAGTAGGGTTACGCGGTTGGTATCGACGGCAAAACCGGCATCATCGGCGCTGACATCATTGGCAACAATTAAATCGAGGGCTTTGCGCGCCAGTTTGCTCTGCGCATTCTGGAGCAGATTCTGTGTCTCGGCGGCAAAGCCCACCACCACGCGCGGCCAATTGCGCTGTTGGCGTCGCTCGGCGACTGCGGCCAGAATATCGGGATTCGGCGTTAATGCCAACGTGGGCACGCCGCCCTGTTTTTTGATCTTCTGCGTTGCGACCTGGGCCGGGCGAAAGTCGGCCACGGCAGCGGCCATGATCAAAGCATCGGCATCCTGGCTTTCGTGCAAAACCGCGGCCAACATCTCTTGCGCACTCTCCACATCAATTCGTTGCGCTCCGGCAGGCGTTGGCAAGGCCGCCGTGGTAATCAGGACGACCTTGGCACCAGCATCCAACGCGGCTTGGGCAAGCGCAAAGCCCTGTTTGCCTGAAGAATGATTGGTGAGATAACGCACGGGATCGACCGCCTCGCGTGTGCCGCCCGCCGAAACCACGACCTTGCACCCTTGCAGGGGACCGCCACTTGCCAACAAATGGCGCAGATGCCCCAAAATCGTCATCGGCTCGGTCATGCGGCCTTGGGCAACGAGTCCAGATGCCAAATGGCCGGCTTCGGGGCCGATCACCAGCGCGCCGCGATCAATCAAGATTTGCAGATTGGCCTGGGTGGCTGGGTGGGTAAACATACCGCCATCCATGGCCGGGGCCAGCACCAGGGGACAGGTGGCGGCCAATGCCGTCACACTGAGCAGATCATCCGAAGCGCCGTGGGCGAGCTTGGCAAGCGTATTGGCTGTTGCCGGGGCGATAACAAGCAAATCGGCCAGGTGGCCCAGCCCCACATGCAACACATGCGCTTCGTTGCCCCATAGATCGGCATTGGTATAGGCGCGCTGACCAGTGACCGATTGAAAAGTAAGCGGCGTGATGAATTGGGTAGCGGCCTGGGTCAGAATGGCATTGACCTGGGCCCCAGCCTGGCTCAATTTGCTCGCCAAGTCGGCGGCTTTGTACGCGGCAATGCTGCCGCTGACCCCCAGGATGATCTTTTTGCCACGAAATGGGTTGAACGCCATAGATTACCCTTGCTAGCGGCTTGCTCGCCGGTTTTGGACAGAAGCACAGAACATGATAATCTTACAACTATCACTCCAAAATGCAAAGCTACCGGAAGGGTAGGTTTTCAATGATGGCAGCAGTAACAGGACAACCCGATGGGCGCGTTGTCACCGCCATTGTGCTGGCGGCTGGGCGTAGCAGCCGCATGGGGCGGGCGAAGCAATTAGAAATCGTTGATGGCACACCCATGGTGGTGCGTGCGGCCCAGGTCGCATTGGCCAGCCGCGCAACGGATGTGATGATTGTCAGCGGCGCGTATGCCGAAGCGGTAACGGCCATGCTCCGGGCGCATCTGCCCGACGCGGGCGAACGGTTGCGTTTTGTGCATAATGGGGCGTGGGCAACCGGCCAAGCCAGCAGCGTACGTGCCGCGATTCAAGCGTTGCCATCCAACTGCCAAGCTGCGCTCTTTTTGCCCACCGATCAGCCCTTTGTGCCGGTCGCTTTGCTGGATGGGTTGATCGCTGCCTGGCGTGCTGGCGCGCGCTTAGTTGCACCTACGGTAGACGGCCAGCCACGCGGGGCACCGGCCATCTTTGATCGCACTTTGTGGGCAGAATTATTGGCATTGGAAGGGGATACAGGCGCGCGGCCTTTGCTGCAACGCCATGGTAGTGAACTCGTCACCGTGGCTGCCGACGCGGCGTGGCTGCGCGATATCGACACACCCGCGGATTTGCCGCGCTATACTGAGTTCAATTTGAGAAGCGGAGTTGCGCTATAGCGTGCCGGGGACTGCCCAACTGTAGATCTCTACTGAGAACTTTTCCTGGGCACTCCCCGGCACGCTGATCATTGCTAC
>DAOTTR010000239.1:0-6412 GCA_034437715.1 Caldilineaceae bacterium | reverse complement strand
GCCCCCAGCGCCAATGTGGGCGAAACCTTTATTGTGGCCGAGCCAGTCCATGGCAGCGCGCCGGATATTGCCGGACAAGGCATTGCCAACCCGATTGCTACGATTTTAGCCGCGGCCCTTCTGTTAGAAACGCTCGGCGAACCGGCCATGGCGCGGCGGGTCGAACAGGCCGTCAACGCTGTGCTGCGTCACGGCCCGTGGTCGCGCGACTTGGGTGGCGACGCGACGACCGCAGCAGTCACCGCGGCGGTCATTCACCAATTTGAGCAATAAAATCATTCATAACCAAGTTCCATAAGGAGAAAATCATGGCGTTGAAAACTGTTTCTGGTGTCGCTGAATGTCCAGAATGCTTTGCTGAAATCGAATTGACCGGCGTAATGCAAAATGAAATTACCCAATGCCCAGACTGTGGTGCCGATCTGGAAGTGGTCAACATTGACCCGCTCGAACTCGCGCTGGCCCCCGAAGAGGAAGAAGATTGGGGCGAATAGATTTCGCGAAAAGGCTGGCTCGCAAATCAACAGTTGCCAAAGAACAACTTTGCCTCACTGTGAAAACTACATAAGTGTAAAAGGTGAATAGATGAAAATTGGTGTAATTTATAGTCGTGTGCGTGCTGAGGAAAAATTGCTCTTTACGGCGTTGGAGCAACGCGGCGTTGATTTTGATCTGCTGGACGACCAGGAGATGATCTTTGATATTACCGCGGTGCAGGGTGCTGCCGAGCAATACAGCCACTATGATGTAGTGGTGGAGCGCTGTATCAACCATGGCCGCGCCCTGTACAGCCTGCGCATTTTGAACGACCGCGGCATTTCTACCGTGAATACGGCCCAGGTTGCCGATGTTTGTGGCAACAAGTTGCAAACCACCAGCGCGCTGACTGCTGCCAATGTGCCACAGCCACGCGTGCTGATTGCCTATACGCCCGAAAGCGCTCTGCGCGCAATCGAGGAATTGGGCTATCCCGTCGTGCTCAAACCGTCGGTCGGTTCCTGGGGTCGGCTGTTGAGCAAGATCAACGATCGCGACGCCGCCGAAGCGATTCTCGAGCACAAAGAGGTGTTGGGCAGCTATCACCACAGCATCTTCTATATCCAAGAGTACATTGCCAAGCCCGAGCGTGATATTCGCGCCTTTGTGGTGGGCAACGAAACGATCTGCGCCATCTATCGCGATTCGGCACACTGGATCACGAACACGGCGCGCGGCGGCAAATCGAGCAATTGTGTGGTGACGCCCGAATTGAATGATATTTGTCTGCGCGCGGCCAAAGCGGTGGGCGGAGGCGTGGTGGCGATTGATGTCTTTGAAGACCCCGATCGGGGTCTGTTGATCAACGAAGTCAACTATACCATGGAATTCCGCAATAGCATTGCCCCAACCGGTGTCGATATTCCGGCGCGCATGGTCGATTTTATTTTGCGCGTGGGCAAGGATGGTTGGGCTGCGGCCAATGGCTGGCAACAGGGAGAACGGCAGCCCTATTTGCCCATCTCGTTGACCGGTGGCGTCTCGGCTGACTAATTCTGTACCCAAGCGTTTGCCAAGGATTTGACGAAGGAAGTAGGAGCATGACCGCACGGATCAGTGTTTCAATCATCGGTGGATCCGGCTATGTCGGCGGCGAACTGCTGCGGCTGTTGCTGGATCACCCGCATGTCGAAGTTAAACAGGTGACCAGCGAACGCAATGCGGGAGCCTTTGTGCATTTCACCCATCCCAATTTGCGCGGGCGCACCAAGCTGCAATTTGTGAGTGCCACGGATATCGAAGCCTGTGATCTGCTTTTTCTTTGCCTGCCACATGGTGGGGCCATGGAACGCATTGATGCCTTTGCGGCCTTGGCCGAGCGCATTATCGATCTGAGCGCCGATTTTCGTCTGCGCAACCCGGATGACTATGTGCGTTGGTATGGCAAGGCCCACGCCAATCCCGATTGGCTGGCCAAGTTTGTCTATGGGTTGCCCGAATTTCATCGGGCCGAACTGGGGCAGGCGCGCTATGTGAGTGGTGTCGGGTGTAATGCCACTGCCACCAATTTGGCGATTTGGCCGCTCTTTGCGAATGATCTGGTCGATCTAAGTCGCGGGGTTGTGTGCGAAGTCAAAGTCGGCAGCAGCGAGGGGGGCAACAAGTCGAGCGACTCTACCCATCACCCCGAGCGCTCCGGTGTAATGCGCAGCTTTGCCCCCACCGGGCACCGACACACGGCAGAAATTTTGCAAGCGATTGGCCGCAGTGGTGCGCAGACCGAGGTTCATCTGAGTGCTACGGCGGTAGACAATGTGCGCGGGGTGCTGGCGACGGCTCATCTCTTTGTCAAGCCAGGGGTAAGCGAAAAAGACCTCTGGCGCGCCTACCGACAGAGCTATCGCAATGAACCGTTCGTGCGCTTGGTCAAAGAGAAAACCGGCATCTATCGCTACCCCGAACCCAAGATTCTGTCCGGCAGCAATTACGCCGATGTCGGCTTTGAATTGGACGAAGTTAGTGGTCGTGTCGTCGCTATTAGCGCCATCGATAATCTGATGAAGGGCGCTTCGGGCACGGCTGTGCAATGTATGAATCTGATGCTGGGCTGGGACGAAACGACGGGGTTAGGCTTTTCTGGCTTGCACCCAATTTGATCGCGTATCAACTGCTTGTAAAAACACTATGACCACAGATCGCAATGCTACATCCTGGTTTGATGAAGTCTATGCCAATGCTCAGGGTAATGGACAAGCTGTGCCCTGGGCCGTTTTGCAACCAAGACCGGCTTTTCTGCAATGGGCGCAAGCGGTCAATCTGCACAGCGACGGGCAGCGCGCCTTGGTGATCGGTTGTGGATTGGGCGATGATGCTGAAGAATTGGCGCAACGGGGCTTTGCCGTGACTGCATTTGATGTGTCACCGCGCGCAGTGGCTTGGTGCCAAGCGCGTTTCCCGCAGAGTGCCGTCACCTATGTCGTCGCTGATCTCTTTGTGCCACCCGCCGACTGGCAAGGCGCATTCGACTTTGTGCTGGAAATCTTTACAGTGCAAGCCTTGCCCATCGCGCTACGGGCGCAAACGATCGCCGCGATTGCCACCTTTGTGGCCCCAGGCGGCGAACTGTTTGTTTTTTCACTGGGTGCGCAGCGCGCCGAAGGTCGATCCGGTCCGCCGTGGCCTTTAACCCGCACCGAGCTCGACCATTTCTGCACTGTTGGGCTACAGGAAATCAGCCTGGAGGTGTTACCTGGTGTGGACGCTGGACCTGCGCTACGGTTTCGCGCCCTCTATCGCCGCTAGATGGCTTGGAATGAACATTTGCTCATTCAAGATATGTGACTCGGCTCTGACCATCGAGGCCGCGGCGATTTTCTAGTTCTACAGGTGGCTCGTCTTTACCATCTTCCCAAGCAATCGCGATATGCCAGATTTCGCTAACACCTACAAAAAATTCTGCTGGGATAAAGGTCATGCTGGAATTAGCCGGGCGGTTTGTTTGATCTTCTGGTGTATACGAGGCTGGCCAACCTTCGAACATACCGGACCAGACTTCGCCGTGCGCGTGCAATGCTTGGGCAAATACACGAATAGAGTTGATGTCAGGAATCATGACAGGTAGACTAAGTATATGATTATTCATTTTGAAATTAGCCTGTTCGACCTGCATTTCTACCTTTTCTTGCTAGTAGCGGATTATAGATCAGTTCATCAGAATCTGTACAATTGCCGTCACGAAAGTGAGAATTTAGCGATGCATATACAGAAGCCTTGCCCTGATGGGCAATTGTTTTGAGCAAATCGAGAACGATGTTATGATTTCCTGCCAAGCTAAACCAACCAACAGAAAGCTAGAACGCGCATGATCGTGATCAAAGTCGGTGGGGGAAAAGATCTGAACGTCGATGCTATTGTGGCCGATATTGCCGCGCTGCGTGCAGCTGGCCGTGAATTGCTCCTCATTCATGGCGGAGCCGAGACGACCAATGAAGTGGCCGAGGCGTTGGGCCATCCACCCGAATTTGTCACCAGCGAGAGTGGCTATGTCAGCCGTCGCACTGACCGCCGCACATTGGAGATCTTTGAAATGGTCTACTGTGGGCAATTGAACAAGATGTGGGTTGAAAAGTTGCAGCGCGCAGGCGTTAATGCGGTTGGATTGAGTGGCTTGGATGGGCGTATTTTTGAAGGCAAGCGCAAGGATACGCTGCGTGTGCGCGTTAATGGCAAACGCATGGTCCTGCGCGACGATTGGACGGGCACAGTTGAGCGCGTCAACACCGATCTGTTGCAATTGCTCGCGGGTAGTGGCTATTTCCCGGTTTTAACTCCGCCCGGCGCTTCGGATCAAGGCGAAGCGATCAACGTGGATGGTGACCGCGCTGCCGCCATGGTTGCCGCCGCGCTACACGCTGAAGCGTTGGTGATCCTGAGCAATGTCCCTGGCCTGCTGCGCAATTTCCCCGACGAATCCAGCCTAATCCGCGAGATCCCGCGGGCCAAGGCCGAAGATTTTATGCAATATGCCGAAGGGCGCATGAAGAAGAAGGTCATGGGCGCCGTCGAAGCGATTGGCGAAGGGGTCCAAAAGGTGATCTTTGCGGATGGGCGCGGCGAACAGCCGATCACCAATGCGCTCAACGGCGGCGGTACCCAAATTCAATAAGACATAGTAACGATTCAGCCGGGAACGCGCCCTGGGCACGCCGCCAGAGACGGTGGCGCGCCCAGGCCATAATCGCAAAGGATCGAGAACGATGAGCGAAGTGATGACTGAAGTAATGACTGAAGTAATGACTGAACCCAATTATGCCCAGGTTGAGGAAGCCATTCTGGGTGGTACCACCCAACGGCGCGGCGATACGGTGATCGTGCGTGGGGAGGGCTCCTGGTTGTTTGACACGGCGGGCAAGCGCTACCTGGATTTAACTGCGGCCCAAGGCGTTGCCATGTTGGGCCACTGTCATCCCAAGTTGAGCGCGGCCTTGGCTGCTCAGGCACACCAATTGATCGCGTGTCCCAATTTCCTGTATAATGAGACGCGCGCCCAATTTTCCGCGGCGTTGGCGAAGGTATTGCCAGCCCATCTTCAGCATGTTTTTCTGGCCAACAGTGGCGCCGAGGCTGTCGATGGCGCGATTAAATTGGCGCGTTTGACGACCGGCCGCACCGGCTTGGTTGCTACCATGCGTAGCTTTCATGGCCGCACGATTGGCGCGGTTTCGTTGACCTGGGAACCCAAATATCGCAAACCATTTGAACCCTTGCTGGAGACAACCCACGTTGCCTACAACAGTTTGGCCAAGCTGGATGCCGCTGTCACCGATCAGACGGCTATGGTCATTCTGGAAGTGGTGCAGGGCGAAGGTGGCGTCAATATAGGCGATGGCGACTATTTGCGCGGGGCGCAACAAATCTGTCGCGAGCGAGGGGCGCTGCTGGTGTTGGATGAAATTCAGACGGGCTTTGGGCGTACAGGACGCTGGTTTGGCTTCCAACATTTTGACTTGCAGCCGGATATTATTTGTATGGCCAAGGGTATTGGCGGTGGCTTTCCCATGGGCGCGCTGGCCTACACCGACCAAGTACAAGCGGCGCTCTCCCCGGGCGCACATGGCAGTACCTTTGGCGGCAGCCCAATTGCCTGTGCCGCTGGTCTGGCTGCGTTGCAGGTCTACCACGAAGAAGGCTTAATCGAGCGCAGCGCACAGATGGGCGAACACTTTGTTACCCGTTTACGCGAGACGCTAGGGGGCCGTGACAGCATTCGCGGAATCCGCGGCCTGGGCATGATGATCGCGATTGAATTGCGCGAAAAAGTCGGGCCGTTCCTGAAGATCTTGATGGAAGAGCATGGCGTAATTGCGCTGCCCGCGGGCGCAAATGTTTTGCGTCTGTTGCCGCCATTGACCCTTTCCGAAGCAGAACTTGAAATTGGCGTGGCTGCAATCGCGGCTACACTACCAGCCTGACTCACTTGAGTCAATTAGAATCGATAAGCCATGACACTCGAACGTGTACAAGCGGTTGATCTGCTACAGGGTCTGGTCGCCATTCCTTCCCTTTCACGCCAGGAGACAGCTGCTAGTATTTGGCTGGTCGCGCAGATGCAGCAATTGGGCTATGCCCGCGCCTATGTTGATGATGTCGGGAATGCTGTGGGCGAACTAGGCGCAGAGACGGCCACTTATACGGTGATCCTGCTTGGTCACATTGATACTGTCCCTGGTGATATCCCTGTACGCATTGAAACTGGGAGCGATGGCCCCGTGTTGTATGGGCGTGGCGCGGTGGATGCCAAAGGTCCGCTGGCGACTTTTGTGGCGGCGGCGGCTATCGTGGGGAACGCCTGGGCCACCCAAAGCGATATAAGAATCGTGGTCGTCGGCGCAGTCGAGGAAGAAGCCGCAACGAGCAAAGGTGCCCGCTTTATCCG
>DAOTTR010000238.1:0-2029 GCA_034437715.1 Caldilineaceae bacterium | reverse complement strand
GCGATCAGCCAGCGCGACTTGCCCTTGTTGCAGGGGGTGGCATTAGTCACCGCGGCCATCTATACGTTGGCCAATTTGGCGGCAGACCTGGCCTATCGGTGGTTGAATCCGCGCATTCGTTATTCGTAGACAATTTCAAGGTCAGTTCCACATGCAACCCACGTTCGCTTCACGTTCGGTTGTTATGATGCAGCTTGATAGGACAAATTTGATAGGACAAATGAGGGCGGAGATTCCAATGTTTTGCCTAATCCACTTCCTGATCGACAGAACTCTAACCAGCAGATGAACCATTATGACCCAAAGTGTCTCAGTCTCTACAACAAGCACGGCCACAGTCAGATACGTAACCGAAAACGAAGGCCTGGCAAACCATCTACAACAAAGTAGTTGGCCGCGTCTGCTGCGCACACCGACAACTGTCATCGGCCTTGCCATTGTCATGACCTATCTCTTGCTGGCGTTGCTAGGTGAATGGCTTGCCCCCTATTCTGCGACGGAACAACATCTGGCCGATGCGCTGCAATCCTCTTCCCTGCGTTATCCCTTTGGCACCGACCAATTTGGCCGCGACATCCTCAGTCGTGTCATTGTGGGCAGCCGTAGCATGCTCATCTTAGCAACGGCTTCGACCCTGCTCGGCTTACTGTTGGGCACCGGCCTAGGTGTGATCGCCGCCTACTACGGTGGAATCGTCGATGAAATCCTGATGCGCGCCACCGATGTTTTACTCTCCTTTCCTGCCTTGCTATTGGCACTGCTCATCCTTAGCATGTTGGGGTCGGATATGATTTACTTGATTTTGTCGATTAGTATTGTCTTTGCACCAGCCATTGCCCGTGTTGTGCGCAGCGTCGTGTTGGAATTGAAAACGCGCGAGTTTGTCGAAGCAGCGCGCATGACCGGTGCTACGCATAGCCGGATCATGCTGCGCGAAATTCTACCCAATCTCATGAATATGTTGCTGGTGGAAGCGGCCATCTACTTTGGCTATGCCATTCTGGTCGGTTCGGGCCTGGGTTTTCTAGGGCTAGGGGTACAACCACCCTCGCCGGATTGGGGGTTGCAGGTGAATGATGGTCGCAACTTCTTGCTCACAGCCCCTTGGGTTGTTATTTTTCCAGCATTAGCCATTTCATCCCTGGTGATCGGCGTCAACTTGCTGGCCGATGGATTGGCAATCAGCCAGGAACGCTGAGAAAGGCGGCGGTGCAACCCGCGCCTCGCTTGCCGGAAAAACGAATCCCCCATCGGTAGCCACGTTCATGCCACGTTCATGCCACGTTCGTTTGCTATGCTCGGCCTGCGGATAAGGACACCATAAAACAAGTAAAACATAAAGGCTAGAACCGCGTGTTTGCCGATCCGTCGGGGAAGAGTGACGGGTGAACAGCAACCAATAATAGGCGTCTGTGCCGCTGGCTGATGCCCTGGGCGCAGGACTTTCCCACGCCACGCTAAGCCGAACTGGATTGGTTCTGGTACACTGCGGCAGCAATGGTGAGTCAGTGGGACAGCTTGTACTGACTCACTACCCTACTGTCCCACTGTTCTACTGTCTACTTATTTATGCCTGCCTGTACTAACGTCCACTTTCCTTGCGCCAGCGTGGTTTGCCTTTGCGTGCGGGTTCTAGAGGGCGTGTGCTGGGCGGTTCGAAATCGGTGCGAATGAGGTAGGTGCGGATACGTTTCCCAGCAATTGTTTCGTCGAAAAAGAGGGGATCGGTGGCGTTGTGCTTGCGACTAAAAACCACATAGAAGCCTTCGTCCAGCCCTTCACTAGCGAGATAGTCGGCCAACTGTTGTTTGCCATGTTCAAACTGCGTGGCCGACAGAAAGATCTTGGTTTCAATAATATATTTGTGGCCTTGAAACAAAAGTAAGATATCAGTCCTGCCACGACCACTGGGCACTTCGACCAACGTATCGCCGCCCAGTTGCTGGATAAAAAAGTGGATGAAACCATCGAGCGAATAGTGCCAAGCCCCCTCTTTCAATTGTTCAGGGTTAAAGGCGCGAAAGCCGCG
>DAOTTR010000237.1:0-14746 GCA_034437715.1 Caldilineaceae bacterium | reverse complement strand
TGTATCCAGGGTTTGTAGAGGCGAATGCCAAATGGGTAATAAATATACGTAGCGGCACCCTCTTCGATCATGCGGTTTTCGGCCTCGGCATAGAGCACCATGCGTTCTTCAAAGGTAGGCGCGCCGGCTGCTTCCTCGACCATGGCGTCAAACTCTGGATCGGCATATTCGTGGCGTGAACCGCTGGCCCGGCTGGAGTACCAGACCAGGAAAAGGTTGTTGTTGGGATCGGGATAGTCCATGTACCAGCGCACATAGGTCAGTTGATTGGTATGCGACCACATGCTGTCGCGGAAGACGGCATTCTCCAACCCTTCCAGCGTCACATCCATATTTAGATTTTCTTTGAGCATGGCCTGGATCGCCTGCACAACCAAGCCCGGCACGCCAGCCAATTCGTCAGCGCGGTAGGTAATCTTGATCTCCGGCCAGTTCTGACCCCCTTCATAGGGGGTGCCGACCAGCAGTTCCAGCGCTTTTGCGGGGTTATATTCGGTCAATTCGTTGACCCAGGGGTATGTAGCCGGATCGAGATAACCAGGTGAATCGGGTGGCACAAAGGTCAGGGCAGGTTGGCCAATGCCTTGCAATACCGAGCTGACAATCACGCTCCGATCAATTGCATAATTGAGTGCTTGACGCACTTCTTTGACATCAAAAGGCGCAATTGTAAAAGACGGGGCCAGGTAGAAGGTACCGGCCAGCGAGAAAGTGCTGATCTGTTCGGCTAGCTCAGGGTCGGCTTGCAGACGCTTGATTTCCGCAACCGGCACCTGTGCGCGATCGATCTCATTGGCTTCATAAGCCGCCAGTTGCGCATCGGTGGCAATGATTGGGGCGTAACGCTTGCGCAATTTGGCCTTGGGTTCCAGCACAAATTCCTCAAAGCGCTCGAAGGTCATGCTGGATTCATGCTCCCACGCCGTCAACTTCCAGGGACCATTGGTCACAATGTTGGCCGCCTCGGTCCACTTCTCGCTAAATTCTTCGACTGCGCCACGGTGGGCAGGCAAAGCCGCAATGTAGGACATGACCGTGGGGAAGTAGCCGCGCGGGCCTTCTAGCGTAATCTCCAAGGTGGTATCATCAATCGCCTTGACACCAACGTCGTCAATTGTCACCCCATCGGCGCCCGTGTTGACCGCTTCGGCATTCTTAATATCGAAGAGAAAAGCCGCATAGGGTGCGCCAGAAGCCGGATCGATTTGGCGCTTAAAGGACCATTCAAAGTCGGCGGCAGTCACTGGATCGCCATTCGACCAGGTTTGGCCGGGGACGAAGGTAAACGTATAGACCGTACCGTCATCGCTGACCGTGTAGCTCTCGGCGACATAGGGCTGCGGCTTGTAATCGGTGTCAAAGCGCAGCAGGCCGGCAAAGAGTTCCGTCTCGCCGCCACAGTAGAGATCAAAGTTGAAATCCTGGCTGGCCGGTTCGTTGCCAAAGGGGAAACGCACAATCTGTAGCTCATCGGCCACCATTGCGCCAGCCACCGGCGCAGCTTCCGCAGCGCTACTCTCACTGGGGGCAGGGGCGGGTGTTGGGGCACAAGCGGCCAAGGCACTGGTGCCCGCCGCCGCCGCCAGGATCTTCATGAAACCGCGGCGACTCACCCCAGCCGCCGCCGAGCGTTGCAGAAACAGTCCAACTTGTTTTGGATCTTGTGTCCAATCTTGCATAACTTGTTCTCCTCAATAAGCAGGCTTTGGAAAAATCTCTCAATCGGACTGCGACAGCGATCAGGCACAGCGATCGAGAGAATGGAAAAGTAAGACTAGCGCTTCATGCGTGGGTCTAGCGCGTCGCGCAAGCCATCGCCCAGAAAGGAAAAAGCGAGCATGGTGAGCCCGATCGCGATGCTGGGAAAGGTGGCAAGATACCAATAACTGCGAATATAGGTTTGATATTCACCGACCATCTGTCCCCAACTGGGCGTGGGCGGGCTAATGCCCACCCCGATAAAGCTGAGCGCAGCTTCGGTGAAAATGGCCTGGGGAATGCCAAAGGTGATGGCGATAATCAGCGGGGTGAGCGCATTGGGCAGCAGATGTTTGAGAATGATCCGCCCGTTGCCAGCCCCCACGGCGTGCGCTGCCAACACATACTCTTTCTCGCGCAGCGACAACATCTGCGCCCGCGTCAGGCGACACAAGGTCACCCAACCCGTAAGTCCCAGCGCAATAAAGATATTCGTCATGCCCGGTCCCAAGGCCGACATAATCAAAATCACAAAGAGCAAGGTCGGAAAGGCATACATCACATCGACAAAGCGCATGAGGTAGAGATCGATTTTGCCGCCATAGAAGCCCGCCAGCGCGCCCAGCGGCACACCGATCAACAACATGATCACTTGCGAACCTAGGCCGACGATCATCGACACGCGTGCGCCATAGATCAGGCGGCTCAGCATATCTTGCCCCAGCGGACTTGTGCCAAAGGGATGGGCCAAGCTGGGAAATTGATAGGTTTGGGCAAAATCCGCTTTGTCATAGGCATAGGGCGAGAGCACGTTGGCAAAGATGGCGAGGAAGAGAAAGAAGAGCACGATCAACATGCCGATCACGGCCAGCTTATTGCGCAGCAGCCGCGCCCAGGCATCGCGCCAGAGATTGGTTTCTTTGCGCATGTGGAGCTTGGTATCGGCCACCGTTGCCACTGTTGCACTATGCTGTACAGGTGTTGATCCAGCAGTTGGTGTGGATGTCGATGCCGGTGTCGTCGATGCAGATGCGGCCATTGGTCTAATCTCCAATCGTCTTCCCTATCGCGCAAGTCGAACAAAGTTGTCACGTAACATAAAACTTAGGTTATTTCAAAATTTAAACGATCCAATTTGCGTAGGGGCACGAGGTGTGGCGGGATAAAACGATGGGTGTACACAAGCGCTCTTTCCGCCACACCTCATGCCCGTACTGGACATTATTTTTTTGGAATAGCCTTATCAAGTTCAATCGTAGCGAATCCGTGGATCAAGCCAGCCATAGACCAGATCAACCAGCAAGTTCATAATGCCCAGAAAGACACCATAAAGCAGGATCACCGCCATGATCATGTTATAGTCGCGACTGCTCATGCTTGTCACAAAAAATTTACCCATGCCCGGCACCGAGTAGAGCGCTTCGACAAAGAAGGAGCCGGTGCCAATCGCCGCAAAAATTGGCCCCAGGATCGTGACAACCGGGATCAAGGCATTTTTGAGGATATGCCGCGTCACAATCATGCTATTGCCCAGTCCTTTGGCTTGGGCAGTGCGCACATAGTCCGAGCGAATCACATCCAAAACACTCGACCGCGTATAGCGCGCAATGATGGCGAGTTGTCCCAGTCCCAGCGTAATGGTCGGCAAGACCCAGTGGCGCGGCGTATCCCACCCCACCACCGGAAACCACTGAAGCGTAATACAAAAAAGCAAAATAAAGAGGATGCCAATCACAAAGTTGGGCAGGCTGACCCCCAGCGTGGCAATCATGACACACAGATAGTCGATCCAACTATTCTGGTTCATGGCCGCCAACACGCCCAAAGTCACACCGCCCACCACGGCAAAGAGAAAAGCCATAGCGCCAAGGTGCAGCGATGTGGGAAAGGTGTTGGCGATGATCTCGGTAACGGTGCGGCTTTTGAATTGATAGGAAAAGCCAAAATCCAGCCGCACTGCATTCCAAACAAAGGTGGCAAATTGCACGGGTAATGGCTTGTCAAGGCCATATTTCTCAGCCAGATTCTTTTGCAGTGCGGGGGGTAGGGGATTGGCATTGGGCGCTTGTGGATCAAGCGGACTGCCAGGCGTAGCGTGCATAATCAGAAAGGTCACCAACGCCATAGCGAGAAGTGTCGGGACTAACCAAATCAGACGTTCGACCGCGTAACGAAGCACGTATGGTCTCCTTGTACAAATCCAACGCTACAGTATTATCGCGCTCGGTCAAAAAGACACGTAGTTGCGACAAACAAACTACTGAACAAGGCACGCAATCATAGAAACTGTAAAATGGTATACAAGAGCAAAGGCTAGCCATGCGCCTAGCCCACACAGGTAAATCCACAAAGATAAAATGGTTAATCTGGGGTTGGAAGCAATTCTGCACGCTTGCCTGCTCTCTGCACAATTGTGCAAAAATCGCATGCGCAAAAATCGCGTAGTAAAGCTTCCCCAATTGTATCGGAAACAATGCGGCTTGTCAATCAGAATTTTAGCAACCAAGTTGCCAAGAATTTCGCCAAACTATTGTTCAACTTGCCCGTGACCGACTCACGCAGCGGTAGCCCTTTGGGGCGCGAAGTTGCACAAAGAGAAAACATCCTTCGTGTATTTTCGGGGGACTTCAATACGCGCGCTCTGTAGGGGCATGAGGTGTGGCGGATGAAAATCACGGCACAACCGAAGATGTCCCCCGCCATACCTCGTGCCCCTACGATAAAACCCCGCTTCTCAAAGTGATTTCAGTATCGCGCGCAATTTCTGGTAAAGTTGGAAGGCCAGCAAGGGCTATGCTATGCTTATGCACAGCGGGGCCACCGGATGACAGAGTCTGGTCAGCCAAGCGATGCACAAGTTGACTGTGGCGCGGCCAGCGTTGTGGAATGAAGATTGGAATGTAGCTCATTGATGCATAAAGCACTCTTTCTCCTCAATCCCGATGCCTATACCAAAATTTATGGTCCCGCCCAACAGACTACGATTGCGCAATGGGTTGATCTCTACACAGCGCCCCAAACTGCGCAGTCGATTGCGGCAAACCCAACGCTGTTGCATGACGCAGAGATCATCTTTTCTGGCTGGGGTATGCCGCCCATGGATGAAGCCTTTCTGGCCCATGCACCGAATCTCAAGCTTGTTCTCTATGGTGCGGGCTCGATCAAAGGGTTTACGACAGATGCCTTCTGGGCGCGCGGCATTCCCATCACCAGCTCGTATGCGGCCAACGCCGTGCCCGTCGCCGAGTTTACTCTGGCGCAGATTCTGCTTTGTCTCAAGCAGACCTGGCAACACGCGCTGGCGAGTAAGCGTGATGGGGCCTACAGCAAATTCAGTGTCGCCGGTGGCTATGGCAGCACCGTGGGCATCATTTCGCTGGGCATGATCGGGCGCATGGTCTGCCAACATTTACAACACTTTGACCTTAAGGTGATCGCCTATGATCCCTTTGTCACCGCGTCGGATGCGGCCAAGTTGGGCGTGGAACTCTGCTCTCTGGAAAACCTTTTCCAGCGCGCCGATGTGGTCTCGCTCCACGCGCCGTGGCTGGCAGAAACCGTTGGCATGATTACCGGCGCGCACCTGTCCGCTATGCGCCAGGGCGCAACCTTCATCAACACGGCGCGTGGCGCGCTTGTGCGCGAGCAAGAAATGATCGACGTGCTACAGCAGCGCCCCGACTTGCTGGCCGTGCTCGATGTCACCTATCCCGAGCCGCCAGTGGCTGGGTCGCCGCTCTACACATTGCCCAATGTGATCCTGACGCCGCACATTGCCGGTTCGCTGGACGCCGAATGCCAACGCATGGGGCAGCTTGTTGTCGATGAACTACGGCGCTATTTGGCTGGTGAGCCGCTGCAATGGGCCATTACGCGCCAACAGGCAGCGCTAATGGCCTAAGTCAACCGGCTTAATCGGGCAGCACCCAGGTGCCGGTTGCGCCGGTGAGCGCTTGGCTAATATGATCGGGATCGGTGATCAAGGCCGGTTTGCCCGTCCGCTGGACAAATTGCAACACCGCTTCGATCTTGGGGGCCATGCTACCTGCACCAAAGTGCCCAGCCGCCAGATGACTCGCCAATTCGGCCGCAGGAATCTGGCGCAAGTCTTGCTGCTGCGGCGTGTTATAGTGCAGCGCCACAAATTCGACGCCGGTGGAGATCAGAAAGAGATCGACGCCCAGTTGTTCGGCCAACAAGCTGCTGGCGCGATCTTTATCGACTACGGCGTAGACCCCCTTGATATCACGCAATTCGCCTTTCTGATTTTGCACAACTGGAATACCGCCGCCGCCTGCCGCGATCACCAGATGGTCGGCGGCGAGCAAGGTCGTAATTATGTCGGCTTCCAAAATCGCCAATGGCTGAGGCGAAGCGACCATCCGCCGCCAGCCCCGTCCCGCATCTTCCATGACACACCAGCCCTGGGCTTCAAAGAGGCGTGCATCGGCTTCACTCAGAAAGGCACCAATCGGTTTGGAAGGATTTTGAAAAGCCGGATCATGCTCATCGACCAGTGTCTGGGTAATCAACGCCACTACGGAGCGATACAAACCACGGCTATAGAGTTCGTTGCGCAGCGCCTGTTGCAACATATAACCAATCCCGCCTTGTGTATCCGCCACCACAATATCCAGGGGAATCGTATAGACTTCGTGGGCGGCTAATTCGCTCCGGCGCAAAATATACCCTACCTGGGGACCATTGCCATGCGTAACAATCAATTGCCAGCCAGCCTCGATCATGTCGGCCAGATGCTTGCAAGTTTGCCGCACGGCATCCCATTGATGGGGAATGTCTGGCTGGTTTTTGTCCATAATCAGCGCGTTGCCGCCAATTGCAATTAAGGCCCGTTTGGTCATAAAGCGTTCTCCATTGTTGTAGGATCTTCGAAAGTGGAATTGTGTTGAAAACGCGTACCATATCTGTGTGTTGCAATATCAATTTAGCGTCTTCAAGCAGTGTAAAGATTAACAACTGCGTGGCATAGTCAGCCTATCACGCGCCTAGGCGCGTGTCAAGCGGATTTTTGCAAATTTGCCGGTTGCCCCTATCCATGCTACGCTGTCAATCCTTGTCGCCGTTACCCAAGCGCACCGAGTAAGCATAGCTATGGCAACGCTCGCCGCCGACCTCGTGCTCGTCCTTGCCCAATGATCTAGATCAAGACGGGCACGCGGGAGTGGTGGCGAAGAAAATTACGGGAAAAACGTAAGTTTTATCCACCCCCCCTCATGCCCCTACCTTGCGTAACATGAGTCAGTAAGCAAACGTGAATGATCGCTAGTTGACAAATTCTGCTACATGCGATATTCTGTCGCCACCACTAACGGTAGGTCAAACAATTCAGCTCACCCAGTATCTGTGAAAATCTGTGAAACAATCGGGTACAAAACGGACAAAATCCGCTCCCGTACTGGTCAATTTTCACATTTTCGATTGTTCAGCGAAAAGCTAACTTATATAGTTGCCAAGCTCCCATATCAACACCTGTCGTCGCGATAGCCGACAGCGTCTATCTGGCAAAGTCTCCACCCAATGGTTTTTCGCGCATGCATCGTGCTTTCCCCGTAAAGCAGCCGAAATGCGCCGGTTTTGGTCCTCTGCACCCAACAGAGTGTCAACAGAGTGTGATGTAAAACTCTCCGGGTAAGGTACCCAAACGCTACTTTCACATTTCTGACATAACTGGTGTTTTTCCCTCGTTTTACGTAAAAATTCATCATACTGCCAAAGATAACTGTTCAGAAGACAAAGGAGATTCCCGCATGGCTCGACAGAGTACCGTCAAACATCAAAGACATCGGCAGCAGCGCTACAGCTTGTGGCTGGCACTGCTGGTGATCACAGGTCTACTCTTTGCTTGTACACCCGCCGATGCCCCGGCACCGGCCAATCAAGATGGCGCAGCCGCCCCGGCAAGCGAAGCGGCCCCCGCGGCCGCGGTCGATGCATCGCAAAAAGAAGCCCCCATGCTGGCCGAGCAAGTCGCCGCCGGCAGCTTGCCACCGCTAGAAGAACGCTTGCCAGCCAATCCCAAGGTCGTTACACCCACAGAGAGCCTGGGCCAATATGGCGGCACCTGGCGCATGGGGCTCAATGGTGGTCAGGATAATGCGCTACTAACGCGCACGATGGCCTATGAACACTTGGTGCGCTGGACGCCGGATTGGACGGCGATTGAACCCAACATTGCCGAATCGTATGAGGTCAACGCTGAGGCCACCGAATACACCTTCAAACTGCGCCAAGGCATGAAGTGGTCTGATGGCGCGCCTTTTACGGCAGATGATCTGGTCTTCTGGTATGAAGATATTGTGCTCAATGAAGAATATGGAGCCGCCCACCCGCAAGGCAATTGGTTAAAGGCTGGCGGCGAAACGGTCGCTGTCGAAAAAGTCGATGATTATACCGTCAAGCTTGTCTTTGCCGCTCCCAATGGTCTCTTTTTGCAACGGTTGGCCACGCCCGATGGGGCCGAATTGACACGCTGGCCCAAGCATTATTGCAGCCAATTTCATCCAACATACAATGCTGATAACATTGAGGCCCTGGCCACCGCAGCCGAAGCAGATGGCTGGGTGAACCTGATGGAGCTGAAATGTGGTGGCGTCCCTGGCACGCCCTACGACGCACGCTGGCAAAATAGCGAGCTGCCCACCCTCTATCCCTGGATGTTGACCACATCCTATGGTGCCGGCACGCAAGTTGTGGGCCAACGCAATCCCTACTACTTTAAAGTTGACACCGAAGGTCGCCAACTGCCCTACATCGATCAATTGCGCTATGAAGTGGGTGAGAATGTCGATGTGTTGGTGCTCAAGGCCCTCAATGGCGAAATCGATATGCAAGATCGCCATATTGCCTCGCTCCCCAATAAGTCGGTCTTCTTCGATAATATGGAACAAGGCGACTATAAATTCTTTGAGACAATTCCCTCGAGCATGAACCAATCGATTATCGCCTTGAATTTGACCCACAAAGATCCAGTTAAACGGGAAATATACCAGACCAAGGATTTCCGCATTGCGCTCTCACAAGCGATCAACCGCCAGGAGATCATCGACGTGGTCTTTGTCGGACAAGGGGAACCGTACCAGTTGGCTCCCCGCCCCACCTCGCCCTTCTTCAATGAGACATTGGCCAAGCAATACACCGAATATGACCCCGATGCCGCCAACGCGCTGTTGGATACCCTCTATCCCGAAAAGAATGCCGACGGCATCCGGCTTGGCCCCGATGGCAATCCAATTATCATTGTGATTGATGTGACGGCCAACCAGCAGTCGAATATCGATATCATGGGTCTAGTCGAAGGGTATTGGGCTGCGATTGGCATTGATGCGCAGATCAACTCGATTGATCGCTCACTCTTCTACACGCGCAAAGATTCCAATGAACATGACGCCAGTGTCTGGGGCGGTGATGGTGGGTTGGATGTGATTTTGGAACCCCGCTGGTATTTCCCCTACAGCGGCGAGTCACTCTATGCCGAAGCGTGGCAGGAATGGTTCAACAATCCGTCCGGTGAAGGTTCCCTGACCGCGCCCGAAGAACCACCCGCCGGCCCCAAGCAACAAATGGCACTGTATGAGCAAATCAAGTCAACCGGCGATGCCGATGAGCAGGCGGCGTTGATGGCAGAGATTCTAGAGATTGCCGCCGATGAATTCTACGCCATCGGCATTGCGCTCGGCCCCAATGGCTATGGCATTGTGCGCAACAATTTCCACAATGTGCCCGAAGTTTTCCCTGGTTCCTGGCTCTACCCGAACCCCGCGCCTACGAATCCAGAGCAGTATTGGCTTGAACAGTAGTTTATGACGAAATGACCAGGTGACGCGATAGATTCGCACCTGGTCATTTTCGTCACAGCTAGAGGTGTTATGTTCCAATTTATTCTACGTCGAGTCCTTTACCTGATCCCAACCCTGATTGCTATTTCATTGGTCATGTTTGTGATCATTCAACTGCCGCCGGGCGACTATTTAACGACCCTTGTCGCCGCCATGTCTTCGCAGGGTGAAACGGTTGATCCAGCCGCGTTGGCTGGACTGAAAGAGCGCTATGGCCTAGGGCAACCGATCTATGTGCAATATTGGAAATGGATCTCCAATATTGTCTTGCAAGGTGACTTTGGCCGCTCCTTCACCTATAACCTGCCGGTCGCCTCACTCCTCTGGGAGCGTTTGGGGCTCACATTGGTACTCTCGCTCTGCTCGTTGCTGTTGGTCTGGATCATTGCCTTTCCCGTGGGCGTCTATTCAGCCGTAAAACAATATTCGCCCGGTGATTACATCGCTACCTTCTTTGGCTTTATTGGTGTGGCGACACCCAATTTTCTTCTAGCGTTGGTGTTAATGTATATCGCCTTTAAATACTTTAACCAGAGTGTGGGCGGCCTCTTTTCGCCCGAATATCAGGAAGCGCCCTGGAATTGGGACAAAGTGCTGGATCTGATCGGGCATCTCTGGATCCCGATTATCATTATCGGAGCCGAAGGCACAGCCGGGCTGATCCGCATTATGCGCGCCAATTTGCTGGACGAGTTGCGCAAGCCCTATGTGGTTACGGCGCGCGCCAAGGGCTTGCCCGAATGGAAACTGCTGCTGAAATATCCGGTACGCGTGGCGCTCAACCCTTTCATCAGCACGGTGGGGTGGATTCTGCCGGGGCTGGTCTCTGGCTCGGCGATTGTGTCGATTGTGCTCAGCTTGCCGACGACCGGCCCGATTTTGTTGCGTGCGCTGCTCTCGCAGGATATGTATCTGGCCGGCAGTTTTCTGTTGATGTTGAGCGTTTTGACCGTGATCGGCACGCTGCTTTCCGATCTACTTTTGGCCTGGCTCGACCCGCGCATTCGCTATGAATGAGTTGCGGTTTATGCACAAATCAGATAAGTGAGAGGCAATGCCCATGAAAACATTTCAACTCCTAGAAAACATTCAATTTCACGATGACCACGCCTACGCCGAGCCGTTGCAGGTTGATGGCAACAGTCGCATCTTGCGCTTCTCGTTGCAACCCGGCCAAGTGGTGCGCGAGCACAAAGCCCCCAATTCACCCGTGCATATTGTCGTTTTGCAAGGGCATGGGCTATTTGCCGGTGGCGATGGAATCGAACAAAGTTATGGCCCCAATGCGCTCTTATACATGGATCCAGATGAAGCACATTCCATTCGCGCGGGCGATGAACCGCTTGTGTTTCTTTTGATCCTACACGGCGCACCAAGTACGCGTTAAACTAGCTTGTTCGCGAACAGAGCTCGCGCTGGATAAGCTGGCTGAGTCGTTATAGCAAAGGAAAGATTGATGGCAACTGATGTCCGACCACTGGGCCAAGAGACAGGGACACGTCGCGCCGAGCCGCCGATTAAAGAGGCGGAGAGCCGGGTCAATGTCGCCTCGCAGTGGCAGTTGATGTGGTGGAAATTCCGCAAACACAAAGCAGCGATGCTGGGGGGGATCATTACAATCCTCTTTTACCTGATCGCGATTTTCGCTGAATTTTTGGCCCCCTTTGATACAGAACGCTTTAGTGCGCAACACACCTATGCGCCGCCCCAACCACTTCATCTCTTCCAGCAAAGCGCCAACGGCTGGCAATTTAATCCCTATGTCAATGGCTATACGGTAGAGATCGAACAAGCCGCCTTGCGTCGCACCTTTGTTGTCGACGAGGAAAAGGTGCATCTTGTCAATTTCTTTGTGGCTGGCGGCTCCTACAAGTTGCTGGGCTTCTATGAAACAAACATCCACCTGATTGCGCCAGAAGATCCCAAAGCGCCCATGTATCTGCTGGGGGCCGATCGCTTGGGCCGCGATGTGCTCAGCCGGTTGATCTATGGCACGCGCATCTCGATGACAATTGGGCTGGTCGGGGTGATCTTGAGCTTTGTGCTGGGCATTTTGTTGGGCGGCATTTCGGGGTTTTATGGCGGCGCAGTGGATAACTTGATCCAACGCGTGATCGAATTTATCCGCTCGATTCCGGCGATTCCCCTCTGGATGGCGCTGGCCGCTGCCGTGCCTCCTAACTGGTCGCCCATCACGGTTTATTTTATGATCACGATCATTCTCTCATTCATTGGCTGGACGGGCTTGGCGCGTGTGGTGCGCGGGCGTTTCCTGGCCATGCGTACCGAAGATTTTGTCTTGGCAGCACGGTTAGATGGCTCGGGCGAGCTGCGCACGATCTGGAAGCACATGGTGCCTTCCTTTTTTAGCCATATTATTGCCTCGCTGACGCTGGCCATCCCCGGCATGATCATTGCCGAAACCGCGCTCAGTTTTCTCGGGCTGGGCCTGCGGCCACCGGTTGTCAGTTGGGGCGTGCTGCTGCAAGAGGCGCAAAATATCCGGTCGGTCGCCACTGCCCCCTGGCTGATGTTGCCAGCAATTGCGGTGATTATTGCGGTGCTGGCCCTCAACTTCCTGGGCGATGGCTTGCGCGACGCCGCTGATCCCTATCGCTAGGCTTGACTACCCGCGATTTATGATTCATGGTTCAGGTATCACTTCTCATATCCAATGGCACAAAACGAACTTTTAATTGAAATCAAAGGGTTAAAAACCCACTTTTTCACCGATGAAGGCATCGTCCGCGCCGTAGATGGCATCGATTTTACCATCTATCGCAATAAGACGCTCTGTGTTGTCGGCGAGAGCGGCTGTGGCAAAAGCATTACAGCGCGTTCGATTCTCCAAATTGTCGATCCACCAGGGCGGATTGTGGATGGCCAAATTCTCTATCACCGCCAGCAGAATGGCCAAAAGGAAACGATTGATCTGGCGGCGCTCTCGCCGCGCGGCAGTGCCATTCGCGATATTCGTGGCAAAGACATTGCCATGATCTTTCAAGAGCCCATGACCTCGCTCAGCCCGATTCATACGGTGGGCAACCAGATTACCGAGGCGATTCTGCTGCACACGGATCTCTCCAAGGAAGCGGCCAAAGAACGGGCGATTGAGTTGTTGCGCCGCGTTGGCATTCCACGTCCCGTCGAACGCTTTGACGGCTATCCCTTCCAACTCAGCGGCGGTATGCGCCAACGGGTGATGATCGCCATGGCGCTTTCGTGCAACCCGGCGTTGCTGATTGCCGATGAACCCACCACCGCGGTGGATGTGACTACACAGGCGCAGATTCTGGAACTGCTGGTCGAGTTGCAAGATGAGTTTGGCATGGGCATTATGTTCATCACCCATGATCTAGGGGTGGTGGCTGAAGTGGCCGATGATGTCGTGGTGATGTATCTGGGGCGGGTAGCCGAACGGGGCGATGTCGATTCGATCTTCTATGATCCCAAACATCCCTATACCCAAGCCCTGCTGCGCTCGATTCCCAAGTTTACCGGGCGCAAGGTGCGGCAACGGCTGGACTCGATCCGCGGCATGGTGCCCGATCCGCTCAACCGGCCCAATGGCTGTCCCTATCATAGTCGCTGTGACGACTTCATGCCCGGCAAATGTGATCAGATTGTCCCACCGCGCATTCAACTAAGCGAGGAGCGCGAAGTGCGTTGTCTGCTCTATGGCGAAACGGGTGTCGAGTCCGGTGCCACAATGGCTACAAATGTGGCCGTGAAAGGGTAGCGCAAGCGATGAGCATTCAACCAACCAATGGCGCGGCACTGCCCATGTCCAACAGCGACGCTCTGCTCGAAGTCAAGCATCTCAAAATGCATTTCCCGATCCATGCCGGTTTCTTTCGGCGGCAGGTGGGCAATGTCAAGGCGGTGGATGATATAAATTTTACCATTCACAAAGGCGAAACGCTGGGCCTGGTCGGCGAGAGTGGTTGCGGCAAGACCACGGCAGGGCGCAGCATTTTGCGCGCCTATACGCCGACCAGCGGCCAAATTCTCTATCGTCGCCCGGACAACGCCGTGGTCGATCTGGCAACCTTGTCGGAGCGGGAACTCAAGCCCTATCGCCAGCAGATTCGCATGGTCTTTCAAGATCCCTTTTCCTCGCTCAACCCACGGATGCCGGTCATCGACATTGTGGGGGATCCCATGAAGATCAATCATGTCGCCAGCGGACGCGACTTGGAAGATCGAGTGGCCGCGCTGTTGCGCCGCGTCGGGTTGCGCCCGGAATATATGCGCCGCTATCCCCATGCCTTTAGCGGTGGCGAACGGCAGCGCTTGGGCATTGCGCGCGCGTTGGCGCTGGACCCGCGGCTGGTGGTGGCCGATGAAGCCGTCTCGGCGTTGGATGTCTCGGTGCGCGCCCAGATTCTCAACCTGTTGCAAGATTTGCAGGCCGAGTTTCAGCTCACCTATCTCTTTGTCTCCCACGATCTCAGCGTGATCGAATATCTCTGTGATCGGGTGGTGGTGATGTATGTGGGCAAAATTGTCGAGATCGCCCAGACCGACGATCTCTTTGGCGATCCGCAACACCCCTACACCGAGGCGCTGCTCTCTGCCGTGCCCAAGCCCGATCCACGCAGCCGGCGGCGACGCCAGCGCATTGTGCTGGAGGGCGATGTCGCCGATCCGGCCAATCCGCCCACAGGTTGCTATTTTCATCCGCGCTGTCGCTATGCCAAGGCACGTTGCAGCACCGAAGAACCGGCCCTGCGGCGGTTGGCCGATGGTCATTATACCGCCTGCCATTTCGCCGAAGAGTTGAGCCTGCAAGGGGTCACGCTCAATACGGGTAACATGGCATAATGGCCTATGCTTGAAAAGCAGACATCGCTTGGGCAGCAGGTGCTGTGGTGGCTGAGTTACTCCCTCGGGTGGGTGGGTATCAGCGGCATGGCGTTGTGGTTGATTATGCAGATGCGCATCAACCTGATCGATCTCAACAACTTTCTGGGGTGGGGACCGTGGATCCTGGGCGCAGTTGACAAGTTTGGCTTGATACTGCTCGGCCTGGGCTGGCTGATCGGCGTCTTGGCACTAGAAATGTATCTGCGTGCGGCGTCTACGGTAGCCCGGCTTGGTCAACGACTTTTGAGGATGTTTCTGGCAGTAGGCGTTAGTCTGGCTATTTCTTATCTCCTGCAATGGGTGCTCGTGTAAAACTGCCTAAAAGG
>DAOTTR010000236.1:0-6366 GCA_034437715.1 Caldilineaceae bacterium | reverse complement strand
GCATCGTTCACTCCTAGGTAGGTATTTTGATCGGTACCTCACCATTGTGAACGACTAACCGCTTTTTGTCATTTCTTGACTTTTTTGACTCGATTTTTACCGGAAACTAAAGATTATAGGAATATGGTAATTCTTGTTACTTCTGGTATTGATATGTTTTGCGACCAACTCAATCGCGCTATCAGGTATTTCTTTTCTTCCTGCCATATCTTATCTTTATCCTAAATTATGAAAACGATTACGGTAAACACATCGCACACAAGTCAAGTTATCTAACCATGTTAAAATCAATTCTATCCATTCCCTATTGTCCCGTGTGAAGGCCGTGTAAAGAATGGATGGTGTACAGATTCGTTTTATCAACAGAGTTGCCATTGCTGTGTATGATTGAAAAAATAACCGATAGCACCGCGTCGGTTTACTGCTCCGAATGCCGTTCTTTCATATTTACAATATTGTCTGTTTGCCAGTATACGGGCTTCCAATTGCATTGTCAACCAGATTTTTGGCACTTTCGATGACACCAATCGCCCAAATTCCTCGGCAAATTTGAGAGCGCGCCAAGAACACACGGTAGATCCTCTCGCCGTGTAGCCTACTACCCCAAACCTACCCAGCCACCACAGCCCCATTCACGCGAAACACGCTGTCCATCGCTTCATTGCTGAGGACCGGCGCATCCTCGTAGAGGAAGCAGGCGGCGGCGCGGTGGGGATCGGTTTGATAGAGAGGTGGGGCTTGGTCCAGGCATTTGGTCATGGCAGAGGGGCAGCGGTCGGCGAACTTGCAGGAGGTGCGGCCGCGCTTTTGGTTGGGAAGGGCAGCGGCGGCTTCAGGCGTCCAGGGTTGATCGGGGTTGGCGACTGGAATCGAGCCGACGAGCAGGCGCGTGTAGGGGTGATTGGGCGTGCGCACGACCAGATCGACGCTGCCTGCCTCGGCCACGCCACCACGGTAGAGGACGATGATGTTGTCGCCGATCTGGTAGGCCGTCGTCAGGTCATGGGTGATGTAGATGATCGAGATGCCGAACTCTTCCTTGATCCGTTGCAAGCTGCCTAGCACCGTGGCGCGCAGCGAGGCGTCGATCATGGAGACCGGTTCATCGGCGAGGATAATGCGCGGCTTGAGGATCAGCGCACGCGCCACCATCACACGTTGGCGCTGACCACCGCTCAGTTGATGGGGGTAACGGCCCAGCGTTTCTTCGGGGCGCAGGCCCACGGTTTCCAGTGCCTGTTCAATCAGGTTCCACTTCTCGGCGCGCGACTTGGCCAGGTGCATGTAGTCGATGGGCGTGGTGAGGACATGATCTACCCGGTAGAAGGGGTTGTAGACTTCGAACGGGTCTTGAAAGATCACCTGCACGTCATTGAGAAAGCCGCGCGATTCGTCGTTGGCAAGCTTGCGCAGATCCTTGCCTTTGTAGAGCACGCTGCCTTCGCTGGGCGTGGTGATCCCCAACAACAGGCGTGCCAATGTCGTTTTGCCACTGCCGCTTTCGCCGACAATCGCCGTAATCGAGGGCGCATCACCAGCGATCGACATGGAAAAGTCGTCGAGGGCGACGGTACGGGTGCGGTCGAACAGGCCCCCACCAAAGCGCTTGGTGACGTGGCGTGCTTCGAGTAGTGGAGTCATGGTACGTCTCTTCTCATAGATACTATCGCGTGGATTATGCAGCCCATTGGGTTGACTTTTATATGGTTTGTCAATCAGGATGCAAAATGGCAGGAAACCCAGGTGTCGGCTTGCACTTCGCGCAGTTGCGGCACTTCGACGCGGCACCGATCAGCCACCAGCGGACAGCGGGGATGAAAGACACAACCCGATGGCACATTGAGCAGCGAAGGTGGCAGGCCGGGAATGCCAATAAAGTGCCCCTTGGTCTCGGTCGAGGGCAGGCTAGAGATCAGCATCTGCGTATAGGGATGGCGCGGCTGGTTGAAAATCTCGCGCACGGGCGAGATCTCCAGCAGGCGACCGGCGTACATCACGCCCAGTCGCTGGACAAATTGCGCCATCAGCCCCATATCATGGCCCACCAGGATCACCGACGCTCCGATCTCGGCCTGGACCTGTTTGAAGGTCTCCATAATTTGGCGCTGCACCACCACGTCAAGCGCGCTGGTCGGCTCGTCGGCGATGATCACTTTGGGACTCAGACTGATCGCAATCGCAATCACAACGCGTTGCTTCATGCCGCCGCTGAGTTCATGCGGATACATGCTCGCCACTTGGGGGGGGAGACCGACCTGGGCCAGCAGACTCGTCACTTTCTCGTCCATCTCACTTTTGGTGAGCCGCATCCCGTGATCGGCCAGACCGAGTGCCATCTGGTTGCGGATGCGCATGACCGGATTCAACGAGTTCATCGAGCCCTGGGCAACCAGCGCGATCTCGGCCAGGCGCAAATTCTTCATTTGCGTTTCGGGCACAGTGAGCAGGTTCGTCTCTTCCAGCCAGATAGTGCCTGCAACGACGCGCGCCGGCGGCTTGATCAAGCGCATGATTGTCAGCGCCATGCTAGATTTGCCCGAACCGGATTCGCCCACCAAGCCGAAGCGCTCTTGGGCATGGAGGGAGAAGGTCACATCCTCAACGGCGTGGACAGGGCCGCGCGGCGTATCATAATAGACGCTGAGATGGTCAAGCCGCAGCACATCGGGTCGCGGTTCGTTGACCCTGCCATTGCGCGGGTCGCTGACGATTGTTGGCAAATGATTGGCGATCACATAGACCTCCGAATGCGTGGGTTGGCGATCTCATCCAGGCCAACGCTCATGAGAAAGAGGCTGATAAAGAGGAGACCGATGACGACAATCGGCGGTAGCCACCACCACCACCAGCCGTTGATCACGGCGGCGTTGTAGTTGATCCAGAAGAGGGTCATGCCAATTGTCGGCGCGTCCATGGGTCCCAAGCCAAGCACCTCTAGCCCAATTGAGGCCAGCACCGCTGCCGAAATCGAGCCGACGAGCGAGGCTGCCAGATAGGGCAAGAGATTGGGCAAGATTTCTTTGAGAATAATCATGCGACCGGGCATGCCCGACAGGCGCGCCACTTGAATATAACTGCGCTCGCGGATGGTCAACACCTGGGCGCGAATTGTACGCGCCGGATAGAGCCACGCCAGCGACGCTACCACCAGTGCCATCTGCTCCACGCTGAGTCCACCCGGCACCATCATCGCCACGACAATCAGTACCATCAGGCCGGGGATCGTCAAGCCAACATCAACGATGCCGCGCAGCAGCGCGTCGAGCCAACCGCCATAGTACGCGCTGACAAAGGCAATGAGGCCACCAAAACTGACGCCCATAATCCCGGCAATCAGACCAATGCGCAAGGTGAGCGGTGTACCCGCCACCATCACGGCCAGCAGATCGCGCCCCTGTTTATCGCTGCCAAAGGGCATTTCCCACGAAGGTGGCTGCAATGGCTTCACCGAAATTGGGCGGGCATTTTCTAGATCAACAAAAAATGCGCCAATCGTCGATGAAAGGAAGAGCAGCAGGAAGATCACCAGACCAATGACCAATGACGGATTGCGTCGGCAGTACTGTAGGACGCTATCCAGCCCGTCGCGCCAGTTGCCTTGGTCGGCGTAGCGCGCCCGCCGCGCACCACCTTCCACAGTAGTTGCCATGTTATGCCTTTCTATAGGTAATCCGCGGGTCGAGCAGCGGATAGATAATGTCGAGAATCAAGGTTGCCAGCCCAATCGAGACGATGACGACGAAGACAATACCCTGGACAAGATAATAGTCGGAGCCGCGAATCGCTTGGTAGAGCATGGTACCGATGCCCGGGTAGCCAAAGATCACCTCTACCAGCACCGCGCCCGACACGAGTTGGCCCAATGCCAATGCCAGTGCCGTCACCTGGGGCAACAGCGCATTGCGGATCGCGTATTGGGCAAAGATCGTGCGGTCACGCAGACCCATGGCATCGCCGAAGATCACATAGTCCTCGCCTTGGGTCATAACCATCAACGAACGCATGCCCAGTGCCCAGCCGCCCATCGACACGAGGATGATCGACAGCGCCGGCAGAATCGAGTGCATCAGCACATCACCGATGAAACCCAGCGTCAGTGTCGGGATGATGCCCGTCGAGTAGCCGCCGTACATGGGGAAAACACCGAGGAAAAAGCCAAAAACATAGACCAGGATCAGGCCAAACAAGAAATAGGGAATGGCGCTCAGCATCAAAATCGGCGGCATGACATACTTCAGAAATTTCGGCGCGCCCGGCCATGCCAGCAACGCGCCGAGCACATTGCCGATGAGAAAGCCCAACAGCGTCGTCACCAGCAGCAGCGTGATCGACCAGGGCAGCGCGTCGGCCATCATGTCTACCACGCGGCGCGGGTAGTTGGAAATCGAATAGTTAAAATCGAAGCGCGTCATGTCAGACAGGTAGGTCAGGTATTGCTGCCAAAGCGGCTTGTCAAGACCGAACTTGGTCTCGAACTCTTTGATCATCTCTTCTAGCCCGGCTTGCACCGCGCCACTGAGGGCTGACTGTGACACCAACTTCTCACGGATGGGGTTCTGCCCACCCAGCCGTGGCAGAAGGAAATTGAAAGTCGCCGCGACCCAGACGACCGCCAGGAAGATGAGGAATCGTCGAACAATATAGCTTACACTCACTGCGCTCTCCTAAAAGTAGCAGGTAGCAAGGTACAAGTAGCAAGTCAAATACCTGCTACTTGTACCTTGCTACTTGAAGCTGCTATGCCGATGGCTTGACGTTGTGCAGCACCAAGGGAAAGGTGAGGTGCCACGAGGCCGAGTTGGTATAGGGATTTTCGGCGTCGGGCATGTTAGTCCAGTTCTCGGTTGTCCAGGGCAACCGGTGGAAGCCGTGGGTGAGTTGGATATCGGGCAATTCGGGCAGCCACAGTTCCATGGCCTGGGTCCAAATCTCGAGCAGTTTGGCCGTGTCGGTCGGTGCGGTGGCGTACGCCTCGTCGGCCAGCACATCGAATTCGTCGTTGTGCCAGCGCGAGAAGTTCACAGCATGACCACCAGGGATTGCGGTTGAGCTGCTCTGGTAGAGCGCCAGGGTCTCCTGTGGCTCGCGGCAACTGCCACCGTGGCCGAACAAACAGCCGGTGTAATTGCCCTGCGAGAAATTGCTAAAGAAATCCGGCGGCTCGGAATAGCTGGTCTCGATCCCACCGCGTTTGAGCATTTCGGCGACGACAGGGCCAACACTGGTAAAGTCGAAGAAGCTCACAATATCGAGCTTGACTTGTTCGCCAGCCTCGTCCAGCCACATGCCATCGGCGTTCTTGGTCCAGCCCTTGGCCGTGAGCAGTTCATCACCCTTGGCAACGTTATATTCCAGCGTATTGTAGGTTTCGAGCAGGGGTGCGGCGGCATCAAAATAAGGCTTGAGGGGTGGATAGTCGGGCAGCGGTAGCGGGGTCTCCTTGGAGGCACCCGACCAAGCGATCTCGACAATCTTTGAGCGGTCGATGTAGTAGCTGAGCGCCCAGCGCACATTTTTGTCACTCCACGGTGCGACCTCATTGTTGACATAGAGCGAATGGGGCCACCAATCCACATAGCCATAGGGCAACTCCTGGCCGGTCCACGAGGTCGCTTTGGCATTGCCACTGAGCACTGTCGGGAAGCTCGATGGTTGGATGCCGGTAGTAAAATCGACCTCGTTCTTGATCACAGACTGGATGAGTTGTTGCTCACCTTGATCGGGCAGTAGGATGAAGCGTTCGACAGCAGGCAGCGCGGCGACACCGGCAGCCACACCCCACCAGTCATCGGCGCGATCAAGGATCTTCTGTTGGGGCGACGAGTGTACCACGCGCCACGGGGCAGTTGTGACGGGCAACCCCTTGGCCAGATCAAAGTGGCTGAAGGTAGAGAGATCCTGACCCTCGAAGATGTGCTTCGGCAGCATATAGACGCCAATATCAAAGTGATAGGTCAGTAGCCAGAAGAAGCGGGGCGAAGGCACCGTCAAGGTGACCTTGGTGGTCAACGCGTCGATCGTTTCCGCTTTGTCCATGACCTTGGCGACGTTGGTACCCCAGCGAATCTTGGCCCCATACTCTTTGCACGAGTTGAGTGTGAAGGTGACATCGTCGGCGGTGAAATCCGTGCCATCGCTCCAGGTAATGCCTGGGCGCACCTTGATAATCAGTTCCATGAAATCGTCGGAGAATTCGTAGCTCTCGGCGAGCCACATATATTCTTTGTCGGCAAAGGCGCTGTAGAATGCCAGGGGTTCATACATCAACCCGACGGCAAATTGATGATTGGCAACCGGCACAAAGGGATTCCACTGATCCCACTCGACGAACTTGCCCTGCTGCCCACCACGCACGGCGATAAAAGT
>DAOTTR010000235.1:0-2851 GCA_034437715.1 Caldilineaceae bacterium | reverse complement strand
TACTATGTCTATGATGCGGATAAACTGGAAGCACTTGCCTATCTGAATCAACAAGCGGCCACCCACGAAGTCTATTTCGACCGTTTATGGGCCGATCACACCCCTGTGTTGGCGTTGCGCAGCAGCAAATTGGTCAAGTCACTGGACACAGCAGAAACAGTGGTGCTGCCGTCCGTTGGGCAAAGTGTGCTCTATGCCTTCCCAGAGGAAAAAGCAAGACAGGCGGACGCGCTTACCACGTTCTGGCCGGGAGAAGCGGCCGAGATCCGCCTGGGCCAGCTAGGGCAGAATTTGCTGCGCGTCGTTACGCTTGATGCGGCACAACTGACAGATTGGCCTCCAGCTATCCAGCCCACCAACCGCATTGAGGCTCGCTTTGATGATGCGCCAACCTTACTTGGCTTGCGCACCGAGCCGGATAACACTGTGGTTACGCTGTTCTGGCGTGCCGAAGCGAGGACGTTGCGCAGTTTGACAACCTTTATTCATTTGGTGGATGCAGATGGGCGGCGCGTTGGCCAGGCGGACAAACTGCCGGGCAATGGCAGCTATTTGACCCCGACCTGGTCCCCTGGCGAACGCGTCATCGAACGCTATACGCCACAGATCTCGGATCCTTGTGCGGGTGGCGAGACCGCGCGCGTTCTGGTCGGCTGGTATGAATTGGCGGCGGATGGCGCTCGCCGCCCGCGCATGGATGCGCCTGGTGACACCGCCCTCGCCGGCCAGCTAACATTGCCAATTGTGGCGTGGCCATTGGAACAGATGGTGTTGCCCGACCCTCTAAATATAGCGATCAATAGCCAATTGACCTTGCTATCCGCACGGGTGGAAGGGACCAACCTCCGAGCCGGTGCGCCCCTTACGCTTGATCTCTATTGGCAAGGCGGCGTGGCGTCAGCGGAAGCATCGGTTGCAATTAACCTCGTCGATGACCAAAATTCAACCCAACTCTGGACAGGTGTCCTTGCGCCGGGCGCGCAATGGCCGGCGGGCGAGGTCATCTGTCGCCGGCTGCGGTTGCGTCTGCCCAACGATGTGGCGGCCGGTGATTATCGCCTGGAAATCGCTCAGCCCGCGCTGAATGTGCCGTTTCACAACCTCACAATTAACCCCTCGACGCGCAATTTTGCGCTGCCGGCTAGGCTCACAACAATTTGGGCGACCCTGGGCGAGGAAATTTTGTTGGTTGGCTATACCGTAGCACCAGCCTCCACCGCGTTGGACGTGAGCCTAATCTGGCAGGCACAGGTTGCGCCGCCCACGAATTACACGGTTTTTGTGCATCTACTCGACGCGTCCGGCCAAATTGTCGCCCAATCCGATGCGCTGCCCCGCGGCGGCTATGCAACCGACCGCTGGGTGGCCGGTGAAGTCGTTTCTGACCCACACCGCTTGACGCTGCCGGAGAATCTGACACCCGGTCTGTACCACCTAGCCGCCGGCATGTACGATCCGATCAGCGGGCAACGGTTGGCCGCGGTTGATAAGGCTGGTCAGGCGTTAGTGGATGGCGTGGTGATGTTGGGGGAGGTGCAGTTGCCGTGAGGAGGTTTTCCAAATTTTGCGCGGGAATTATGGTCATTAACAAAACAAACCGGTAATCGAGCGTAGGCTGAGCTTGTCGAAGCCGGAGCCGCTTCGGCTTCGACAAGCTCAGCCTACGTTTACCGAATTAATCAGCCTACGCTCGTTTACCGAATTCAATCGTTAATGACCATTATTCCCGCGAACTTCCCGCTCGCGAAAAACCTTCTCCCACTCTGCGCGACATCTGCTGCGGCAAAGGTCTTCCCCTCGCTAAACTTTTGTGCTACACTGGTTTGCACCAATCCCTTTTGCCAGGAACCCCCAGGATGGCTATCGACTATCTGGATTTTGACCTCGCTATCGAAGCAATCGACGCCTCGCCAGGGCGCTACCGGGCGCGTGTCCTGCACTCGCCCGCTGGGGAAGCCAGCGTTGAGTTTGCGTTGCCCTTTTCCTATGTTAAGATAACCGGCTTGCAGGAACAGCACTACGTTATTAAAATTTAAGATGTATCTTCTTTATTCTAAGCATGGCTAACCACGGAGAGATTCCCTGTGATCCGGTTGAATAGATATACTTGTTACGCTCTCTTGCTATTTTTTCTCGCCATGACTACGAATGCCTGTGGAGGAAGCGCGCCGCCAACGGTAGCACCATTGGTTCAGGTCAATCATACGGTTACCACCCCAGAAAAACGAGTGCTTATCGTAGAAGAAATTCCACAAAACAACTGCGGCGGCACAGGCCAGGTGAATAGCGAGATCGAACGCGCACGCAAGCTTGCGCATACGGTAGAGATGGGCGGCTCTGCTAAACTTAATGCCGGTGGCACGGTGGGCGTGCCAGGGCTTGGGGATGTCAATTTAGGTGCTGAAATTGCCGCCTCGTACAATACCACTTATGGAGAAGAGGAAGTCATCAGCCGCAAGTTGACTGTATCGACCAAAGAGGGCACCAATGTGCTCTATCAGATTCAGCAAGTGGAATATTGGGAGAAAGGTGAAGCCCATATCAGCTCGAACAACGGAGAAATTGCCTCTTATCCCTATGCTTTTCGCCGTGATTTCGGGATAGAGCTGATTGGCACTGTCAACATTCCCTGTGGGACCAACCCAACCGCAGTAAATGTACCAATGTTCACCATAACGCCGGATAATTCGCCAACCGCCACACCTAATTTGATTGCTACAGCGACCGCTCTGTTGATCGATCGAGCAACGGCAGTTGACAGCACGGCAACCAATACGCCGATTCCAACGCCGACGGCAACCAATACGCCGATTCCAACGCCGACGGCAACCAATACGCCGTTGTCAACATC
>DAOTTR010000234.1:0-3053 GCA_034437715.1 Caldilineaceae bacterium | reverse complement strand
ATAGACCAAATTGCATCTGCCCTTGCAACAGACCGCGGTCGATGCCCTGTACAAAATAGAAGGGAAGACCTATTGCAAAAATGACAAAGATCCACGGCGAACCCGTGTGGAAGAAATTCTGCCAGAAGGGTGCGCCCCCCCCGACAATGATCAAACAAAGTATACCAATCACCCATGATCGTCGATTGAGCCATTGCCGCAACGCCAGCAGCTTTGCCCCATCATTGTCCGCACTGTAGACGGCAGCAAATTTGGCCGCGGTCTGTTGGAAACCTGCCGTAATAAAGGTAAGAAAGAGAAAAAGTGTGATGACGATGCTCACATCGGCAAAGAGCGCCGGCCCCAACCAGCGACCGAGAATCAGGTTAAAAAGATAGTTGCCGCCATTGACAATGGTCGTGCTGATAAAAAAAAGCGCGCTGCTCGTTAATAAATGATTTCCCGCCAGACGCTGAGTAAGCCGTTGCCAAGGGCGCGCCAAGCTACCTGACAATGGCCGCGGCAGGGGGGTGCTCAGTTGTTCCGATTGATTGCTTTCAAGCATGACAAGGTTCCTTAGGCCGCTCCAGCCGTGCCCTAGGCGTTGGCACTAGTAGATCCCGGCGTAAATAAGGTACCCTATTTTTACCATGATGTACACGAGTAACGTGCCTGATTAACTGCCGTGGTATCTACGCCCAACTGTACTAGGTTGCTAGATAAGTGGGCTGATGCACTTGTGCCGAAGCCAGTTGACGGGTGACAACCTCCAGCAGATCCCACGAGCTGATCGGTTTGGTCAAAAATTCCGTAGCCCCCGCTGTCTGGGCGCGAATGCGATCCTCGTCGAGGACGCTGGCTGTCAGCATGATCACTGGCAGATGGGCGTTCGTAGCGTCTTGGCGCACGGTTTCCAGGAGCGTAATACCATCCATTTCAGGCATGGCCACATCAAAAATGAGTAGATCAAATTGGTGTTGGGCCAACTGGGTGAGCGCCTCGCGCCCACTGCTGGCCGTAATGACTTCGTAGCCACCTTTGCGTAACTGGGTGCCGAGCACGCGCTGGGTGACGACATAATCATCGACCACTAGGATCGAAGCTGGCAAGTGTTGCTTGTGAGTCTCCATAGGTTCCTTTCGATTCAGGTACACGAATCATATACGTTGGGTTGCTGCTCCATAATCGATCAAATTAGAAGGAAGCCACGGCTTCTTCGACCGAGGCTTTCATTTGAAAGACGCGATCAAACTTGGTCAGCGACAGAATGCGGCGCACTGGTTCTGCCTGCGGCCATACCATGCGCGCATCACCCCCGTGTTCGCGACACTGTTTGAGCGCGCTGACCAAGACGGCCATGCCGGCGCTGTCGAGAAACGGGGTTTGGCTCAGGTCGAGGACAAGATTCTTGACACCGCTATCAATCACCCCTTGCACCTGTTTGCGGAATTCTACGGCGCGTACGGTGTCCAAGCGCCCTTGGGGCGCAATTGTGACAATCCGAATTACATCTTCTGTTATGGATAGATTATTTGTTTTGCTGCTCATTTCAAGATTCTCCTGATCGCGTGCTAACTTCTCAAGGCTGTCATCGACCGCTTGATATCGTAAGCGGTATATTTTTGATCAATTTCCATCTGTTCCCCGTAGGACTATGGTTGTATTCCACTTCATCCATGAGTTGTTGCACCAAGAAAAGGCCAAAGCCATGTTCCTGCAACTCACCCAATTGGGGTTGGGGGATCTGGCTAGGGTCAAACGATTTTCCCGTATCGTAGAGGGTGATGATCAGCCGTAGGGGTTGTTCTTCCAAGGTGAGGCACATGCGGATCCGGCCATCCATCTGGGCGTAGGCATGTTTGACAATGTTGACACTGATCTCTTGGATGGCGAGTTCAAGATTGTACAAATTAATTTCGCGTTCTTCCAGATTCGTAATATTTTCCAGTAGAGCACGTGCGCAACGACTTAGGATATGCACATGGGCAAGCCCGGCGGGTATATCCAGCATAATCGCGTTTGCCGAATTCATATTGCTTTCTTCTGGTCGTGTGCTGTGGTCCTCCCCAAGTTTATCATGGGGAATGACAGGCATAGACGTACCCAGGTTAGCTTGATGTTGCATCATCTTTTGTCCTCTTGAGCACTAGTAACGTTTGGTCGTCGGACTGAGGATGGTCACCCGTGAACCCATCCACCGTTGTAAAAAGCTTGCGAATCAATTCTGGCGCAGTAAAGGTCGCCAACTCATCGACAAGCTGTAGGAGTCGGTCATAGCCAAACATATCACCCTGATTGTTCTCGGCTTCGCTAAAGCCATCGCTGGTAATGACCAGCAGATCGCCTGGCTGGAATGCAATCGTATATTGTTCGGCCAGATTGATCGGCATCACGCCAAGCGGTGGTGCGTCGGCCTCTAGTAGGCGAGCCATACCATTCACGGGCCGATAGATGACTGGTGCATGACCATCGTTGGCATAGTGCAGCAGATGGCGACAACAGTCGTATTGGCCGACGAAAAGCGTGGCGAACATATCAACATCGGAAAAATCCGGGTACAAGTATTCGTTGGTGTTGCCTAATAATTGTTCGGGCGCTGGTAAATGCATTTCCTGGGCTTTCCCGCGCAACACGGTGCGCAACATGGCCATTAAAAGTGCTGCGGGCATGCCTTTGCCCGAAACATCGCCGAGCGTTAGGGTTAAAATCTGCTCGTTGCTGATCATAAAGTCATAAAAATCACCGCCTACTTGCGACGCCGGCCGCGACTGGGCCGCGAGTTCCAGCCCTGGGATATGCGGCGTGCGTTGGGGTAGCAGACGCATTTGCACTTGACGGGCCAGGTCCATTTCGGTCTGAATGCGTGTCTGGACTAACATTTCCTGGTGCAGCAGCGCATTTTCTAAATTGGCAGCGGTTGGTTCGGCAATTGTGCTGAACAGTTTGAGATCCGGTGCTTGGAAATCGCCATCATGTTTGTTGGCTGCGCCCAACAAGATGGATGCGTCGCCGCGCACCATAACCCGTTTGACCAGCAAGTTGCGCACAGGGATCGGAAAGTTATTGAGCAAGTT
>DAOTTR010000233.1:0-5334 GCA_034437715.1 Caldilineaceae bacterium | reverse complement strand
GGTAATAACGAAATTCGTTGTCAATTGCCGGTTTCGGGTTCATTGTAGCAATATATTTGCAATGTATGATTCATATATGACAACAAATGAATAGTTTTATACAAAACCGGATATTGAAGTGATTTATGCACGATGCTAGATGGCTAGACATACTACATATAGTGGTTTGAATTTTGTGAATAACTAGAAAATTTGAGCGAACGTTGAGTAGTTAGGTTCCTCACCCCGAGATAGCCCGTTTTTGTCCTTATTATTTCCATCATCGCGAAGTTTTCTATGCAAGGAGGCAACATGATTCGAAAAGTTCATCTTGTATCTATTGGCCTGATCGTTTTGCTCGGCCTGCTCATGGCTGGCTGTGCGAGCCTGGTACCCACCGAAGATACCACCCCCGCCGCGGAACCGGCAGCCACAGCCGCACCCGCAGCCGAGACGGAAGCAACCGCAGAACCGGCGGCAGAAGCAATGGCGACCGGCGAAACCTGGATCAATCAGTGTGAAGGCGAACCGGTTGACGGCGGCACGCTGACAATGGCCATTCCCGATGCCGCCATGATGGGGGAAAACTGGCTGTCGCGTTCTTCGACCAACGAAAGTTTTGTCTTTAGCCAACTGGTCGATCTGGACATCAACACACTGGAAATCGTACCGGACGTGGCCGAACGCTGGGAAATCTCGGCAGATGGTCTGACGTTCACCTATTATCTGCGCAAGGATGTGCTGTGGCACGACGGCGAACCGTTGATGGCCGATGATGTCAAGTGGACGATTGAAATGTTCTGGCATCCGGACACCAACATTCCGACGCGCACCACGCTGCCCCTCTTCAACATTGCGGGCACCGATGAATTTGCCGCCAATGAAACCGACGAGATTACGGGTATCAAAGTGATCGATGACTTCACCGTCGAGATTACGCTCAAGGAGCCCCGCGCCGACTTCTTCTATGGCATGGGCGGGTTGAATCTGTTTCCCAAGCACATCTGGGAAGGTATCCCCTTTGCCGAAATGCGCGAATCGGAATTCGCCCGCGAAAAGATTATCGGATCGGGGCCATTCAAGATGGGCGAGTTTGAGCCAGATCAATTCTACATTCTGGAAGCCTTCGATGATTACTACCTAGGCCGTCCACACCTGGATCGGTTGATCTTCCGCATTGGGCTGGATGCGGTGGCTTCCTGGATGCCGGGCTTGGAAGCCGGTGAAATCCAAGTGGGCAGCATGGTCAATGGATTGGATCGCGAGCGGGTCGAAGCGAATGCCGAGTTGACTGTCATTGGCGCCCCACTGCCTGGGGCCATGGCAATTTGGCCCAATCATACACGCCTGACCGACAAGCGCGTGCTCCAAGCGTTGATCTACGCGCTGGATCGCACGGCAATGGCTGAGGGTATTTATGGATTGAGCCAAGCGCTACCCTATGCGTATGCCAACATTGATCCGAACCATGATTGGACCAGCCCAGACATGACGACCTACGGGTATGATCCAGAGAAAGCCAAAGCCCTGTTGGCCGAAGCGGGTTGGGATCCCAACCAGGAACTCAAATTCATCACCTACTACCAAACCGAGCTCGATCGCAGCGTGGTCGCCGCCATGCAACAATATTGGGCCGATGTGGGTATCAAAGTGGCAATCGAGCACATGGATGGGCCAACCTTTGTGGCGCGCTTCTATGAAAACCCCGACTTTGATCTGGGCTATGGCTGTTGCGGTGTGGCGTCACCCTTCGAATACCCACGCTATGCGTGTACCAACATGCCACCCAAGGGTTTTAATGGCTCGCAATATTGCAATGAAGAAGTGGACGAAATGGTGAGCGCTTCGCTGATCGAGCCTGATATCGAAAAGCGCAAAGCGTTGTGGCATGAAATCAGCGAAATTACCAGCGAAGAAGTGCTACACATGACGCTCTTCCAGCAGGATCGACGCCACGCGATCAACAAAAATGTCTGCAACTACCAATTCCGCCAGTGGACCAACATCACCTGGCCGGCCCGTAACCCGCATACGTGGTGGTTGGCCCAATAGTAAATCGATAACAAGTGGCTGGGTAACGCGTAAATCATTGCGTGTTACTCAGTCCTTTGTCATTGGTCATTCGTAATTTGCAATTAAGTTAGGCGTTAAGCAGTTGGCAGCGTTGCCATCTCTGGTGGCCGGCCAGCAGGATGCTGGCGTTCCCAGGCAACTGCGTAACGCCTATAAGTCTTGAGCATTAGTTGAGTTCTGTATGAATCGTTATATTCTGCGACGGATTTTCCAGGCGATCCCCGTTTTGATCGGGATTACCATTATCACCTTTACCTTTACCGAGCTGGCCCCCGGCGATGCGGTTTCGTCTATGTTGTTGTCGCAGCAGGAATCGGGGTTAGCGGGTGAACTGGATACCGCGACCCTGCGCGCCCAATATGGCTTGGATCAGCCGCCGCCCATTCGCTATTTGCAATGGATGGCTGGCCTGGCCCAAGGCAATATGGGTGTGCGCATTCGTAGCCGGGTGCCTGTGGCCGAAGAGATCGGGCGACGGCTGCCGGCGACGATCCAACTGATGTTGGCTGCGCTGACAATTTCGATTGTGTTGGGGATTCCCTTTGGCATCTATTCGGCTCTGCGCCAATATTCGCGGCTAGATTACTTCCTAACCACCTTTGTCTTTATTGGGATCTCGGTGCCGGGGTTCTTTGCCGCGATTGCGGCAATTTATCTATTTGCCGTCAAACTGGGTTGGTTTCCCACCAGCGGCTATAGCACGCCCGGCCAAACCTTTGGCTTTTGGGGCGGTCTCTGGGATCAGGTGCACCACTTGGCCTTGCCTGCGCTGGTGCTGGGCATCGAAAGTACGGCCTCGGTTATGCGCTATACGCGATCGAGCATGCTCGAAGTGATCAAGCTAGATTACATGGTCACCGCACGCAGCAAGGGCTTGGGCCAACAGACGATCATCATTCGCCATGCGCTGCGCAATGCGCTCTTGCCGGTGATCACCATTCTGGGGTTGCGCCTGCCCAGCCTCTTTGGCGGCGCGATCATTATCGAGAATATCTTTAATTGGCCGGGCATGGGCATTCTCTATCTAGATGGTGTGAGCACGCGCGATTACCCGTTGATCATGGGGATGGTGTTGATCTCCGCCTTGTTGATCGTGGTGAGCAATCTCTTCACCGATCTGGCCTATGCCGTTGTCGATCCGCGCATTCGCTATGAATAAGTTTCGCCATACTATCAGGATAGCAGGAGATAGGTTACCTTGAGTGTACAAGCAAACGCGCCGTCGGGTGAACTGCGTGCAGCGTCTCTGTTGAGCGGGCAGAAAAAAGTACAAATTCAGTCCCCAGGACGCCGCGCCTTTACGCGCTTTTTGCGCCACAAATTGGCGGTGGGCAGCACCCTTTTTATCATTGTCGTTATCCTGGGCGTTTTTCCCTTGGCCTCTGTAATTGCCCCGATCTCGCCGGTGCGCACAAACTTGCGTGAAGTGCGTCAGCCACCCAGCGCCGCGCATATTTTGGGCACCGACTTGATTGGCCGCGACGTGTGGAGCCGCTTGATCTATGGTGGCCGTGTTTCGATCGCGGTGGGGTTGGCCGCGGTGACAATCTTTATGAGCATCGGCACCCTCTTAGGCAGCATTGCTGGCTATTATGGCGGCAAGTTCGATGTCGTGATCATGCGTATTACCGATACGGTGATGGCTTTCCCCGTGTTGGTAATTTTGATCAGCATTGTGGCGATTATTGGGCCAGGCATCTTCAACGCGATGATGGCGATTGGGCTGATTAGCTGGACGGGAATTGCGCGCCTGGTGCGCGGCCAGATTCTCTCGGTGCGCGCGATGGACTTTATCCTGGCTGCGGAAGCAGTGGGCATTCCCCAGGGGCGTATTCTGCGCCGCCATATTTTGCCCAGCGTCATGGCCCCAATTATTGTGGCGGGTAGCTTTGGCATTGCCGGTGCGATTTTAACCGAAGCGGGCTTGAGCTTTCTCGGCTTGGGCGTACAAATTCCTACGCCAAGTTGGGGAAATATGCTCAATGAAGCGCAATCGATTGAGCTGATTGAATCGTTTCCCTGGTTGTGGTTGCCACCGGGGTTGATGATCAGCCTCTGTGTGCTGGCGATCAATTTTATCGGCGACGGTTTGCGCGACGCGCTTGATCCGCGTATGACCTAGGCAAAGCGCGTCTTATCCTGATTTCAAGGCAATTGCCGTGGCTGGCTACCTATGCTATGATGGGGCCAGATTGGCCGGTTTGTGTTGGCATGGCACTACGATTCTTGGATGTGTGATATTGACAGCCCACGAGTGACAGCCCACGCGTGGCAATCAAATTGCCGCGCTCTTTCTTATTGGTGGGCTGGAAGCCTTTGGGGCAGTCAGTGTCAACAGGACCTAGCGGAGATTCTATGTTACAACCACGCGCGTATCCCGAATTAGTCGGCAAGGCATTGGTGTTGGACGCTGAACCTTTTATCGCGTTGACCGACGACGATGATCCCTGGCTCGAAGGCATGTTTTTGACAGCCTGTGTCGGTTTTCTGGTGGGGATTGCGCGGGTGATCGGTCATTTCCTGACGACGGCTACCCTGCCCCCAACCGATGCAATGTTGGCGGCGCTGCTCCAGGGCTGGCGGCAATACAGCACAACGCTCCCGGACACCGTCAATCTGGCGCTGATCGAAAGCGTGCTGCGCGAAGCCTGGGCAATGGGCATCTTCTGGAATGGCTACAGCGGCGGCGGGACTCGTCTATTGACGTTGATCACCACGCCCACCACTTTGCTGCTGCAATGGGTACTGGCCGGTGTGATCATCTATGCGGTGGCACGCAGCTTGGGCGGCGTGGGCACCCTCAACCAAACCCTCGGCGTGACTGCGCTCATGGTCGCGCCGCAAGCCCTGCGTTTGGTCGAAATCATCCCTTTTGCTGCGGTCAGCCAACTGCTGCTCAGCGTCTGGGCCGTGCTGATCATCTATCGTGCCGTGGAAGTGGCGCATGATCTACCTTGGCAACGCGCGTTGCTGGCCGCACTGGCACCGTGGCTGTTGCTGGTCGCGCTGGCATTGCTGGTGGGCCTGCTACTCGGTATCGGCATGATATTTTGGCGGCTGGCGTGAAGCCAAACATGGGCTGGTTTATACGCTAGTACAGTTGGGCGTAAATAAGGTACCCTATTTTTACCATGATGTACACGAGTAACGTGCCTTAGTAACGGCCGTGGTATCTACGCCCAACTGTACTAGAAGGAAAGGTTATGCAGGAAACTTTTATTCACACCTTGCTCATCGAAGATAATCTTGGCGACACACACTTGTTGCGTCAAATGTTGGCAG
>DAOTTR010000232.1:0-4732 GCA_034437715.1 Caldilineaceae bacterium | reverse complement strand
AGCGTCGAATCAATTCGACGCCTGCTATGCCAAACCTGCTTAAGCAGGTTTTTCGTGGCAGCCGCCGGTTTCAACCGGTGGTATCCTTGTCAACCACATGGATTCCAAATGAGCCGATAGTTTGTCAGTTTCCTTTGGTTGTTTGTTGGGAATCTCATGGGTAACAACGAAGATCGGAACCTGGAATTCGTAATTATCTGCGTACAAATCAGGGTCTTCAGCCATGGCAAAAGCATGCTTACCCATCACGACTGCGCCGGTTTTTTGGATAGCTTCTTGCATGGGTTCAAAATCGCGAAATGATTCGAAATCAGAATATAAAGCAGCCACGCTACCGCTCCTGTCATTGACAAATCCATCCAGCGATATTGTCATGCCTACAACTACTTTTGACATGCTATTTCCTGCTTTCGCATGTTGCTGTTTGGTAAAGAAACGCCTATCACAGGCATGAACGGGGCGGGGGAACCAGGCTACTTATGAAAGAAGACACCACAAAAAGCCGAGATCACTCCGCCTCCGTTCCATGTGATGTTGGAAAATTAGGCGGTCACAAGAGGTATAACCGCCTAACGCTGTTGATGATTTCTTCTTCACTTGTTTGAAAGCGCCAATGAATAAACTGAAGTAAGGTCTGCCGTTGTGCTTCTGCTAAACCAGATGCTTCGCCTTGTTGATAAATCTTTTTGCGTTCCTACTCTAAAGTTACCACTATACTGGAATCAGCATGAAAAGCGGCGCTTGATGCAGCTATGAGCCGCGTGCCGGGGACTGACCAGGAAACGTGCGCAGTGCCGATCTACGCTTGGTCAGTCCCCGGCACGCTATCGCTGAACGCCAGTTTTCAAAGTGAACTCATGGACAAATCATTTAAAAGTCATACAAATAAGCTTGGTAATACACGAGCGTATATGACTTTTAAGGGTTTTATCTATGCGGACGCGTGTAGCGTGACCTACGCTACATATTCTCTATAGAAAGTGGATGATCAGGGCGTAACTGCAATAAATCCCACAAATTCCCATAGAGGTCTTTGAAAACAGCGACCATCCCATATCCTTCTTCTTTGGGTGCCCGCACAAACTCTACACCACGCGCAATCATTTCGTTGTAATCTCTCCAAAAATCATCGGTGTTGAGAAAGAGAAAAACGCGCCCACCTGCCTGGTTCCCGATAAAAGGCTCCTGTTCTGCTTTCGATGCTTTCGCTAAAAGCAGTGTTGATCCATAAGCGCCTGGAGGAGCAACCACCACCCACCGTTTCTCTTGCTCCGGTTGATAGGTGTCCTCAATCAGGGTGAAGCGCAGTTTTTGTGTATAAAAAGCAATAGCGTCATCGTAATCATTGACAACCAAGGCAATATGGACAATCGACTGTTTCATCAGCGATACTTCCTTCGCGTAACGCCTGCGACTCAACGATGAGTATAGCATGCGATCTATCATGAGAATCGCTCAACTGCTCGAGATGTAAAGACAACGCGACATTAGTCGCCCCCGAAAAATGTCATCATAAGCATTGCCAAACGGGTTAGGTCCTTGGTTATGCTGGCTTGGCGCGTGAGTCAATTGCCAGCCAACTTCGTCACTTTCGCTTGAAAGCGGTCGGGGTGCGCCGACTGATACCCCCAGACATCCAGATCAGGCAACGCCACACCTCGACTGTTGAGGAACGTCGTAATATCGGTCCGGTGCGCGATGCCGTGGTAGGCTAGAGACATGAAGATCAGCCGCGCTTGGTAGTCGAAGGTCCAGTCGTCACTCTCCTCATGCACGTTCTGGGTGGGGGGAACGCGTTGTATCGTGTCCATAAACGCCTCGCCCACTTGGGCTGTATAGGTTGCTATTTGTGCCAGGCTGGGGCCCTCTTCCCATTGGAATGCGGGCTGCGGACCCGTTCCGTGGATCCGCTTCAGAAAGCCGGCCTCTGCACGCAAGAGGTGGCCGAAGGTTTCAAGAATCGACCCATATGTGCCCGGAATGCCCGCGATGAGCAGGCCCTCGTCGAGGTTCATGCAGGCGGCCAGTAGCTGCTGGTTGGCCCACTGGTTGTAACGAACGAATTCGACCAGCGTCGGTTCGGGTTGTGTTTCCATGCTCAGTGTCTCCTTTCGTGCGGTCTGAACAAGCACTTGTCGCGCGTCGGTTTTAACCGATGCTGTCAACTCCATCTAGTTCTCCGACCAGGGTACCCCTGGTTTTAACTATGGCACCCAGAGGGTACTCGAATGGTCGCCGCTGTACCCAGCGGGATATACTCACCCCTTACGAGTTGTTTCCGTAGCAAAAGTGTGATATAATACTCGAGTACTTAAAGGCACAACAGCCCCCGCGCCTAGAAGGCAACCGAACGGTCACGGTACCTGAACAACTGCATATTGGTGGTTGTCGCAAGTGGTCGTTTGCGACGTAAAATTTTCAACGCCTGGACTCTGATAGTCCTGAAAAATGTCAGTCAGGTATATCTTGACTGATAGGCGCCCCCGTCAGTGTACGCTAAAGCACAGGCCGCTAGTACAGGGTCATGGGCAAGCCCCGGCATTTATGCCTGGGGTAACTGACCCGAACGGTGCAAGAATTACTCGTTCACAAAGATGTCAAAACGGCCCCAATTTACACCCACGTCCTCAACCAAGGACCGCAGTGGACTGAGCAATCACGATCTTCACCCATAGGGTACCGCCTTTGCTTTGCCCAATCGCCAAGAGCTTCCACCTAGTGACGGCTGGTATCAACAATGTTTCTACGCTTGCTTCAGCTATTCGGGCGTCACATAGGCGGCACTCAACCCACCATCCACCATGAAATCGGTGCCAGTGACATACGAGGATTCGTCGGACGCCAAATAGAGCGCGGCGTAGGCCATTTCTTTGGCCTCGCCAAAGCGCCCCATGGGCACATGCACCAAGCGGCGCTGTTTCTTTGCTTCGGTGTTCAAGAAGCTCATCAACAACTCGGTGCGCAGGGGGCCAGGGCAGAGCGCGTTGACGCGAATGTTCTCGCGCGCATGAACGACAGCCAATTCACGCGTCATGGCCAAGACGCCGCCTTTGCTGGCGGTGTAGGCCAGTTGCGGTGTGGCCGCGCCGACAATCGCCACAAAGGATGCGGTGTTGATGATCGAGCCACCACCTGCCCGCCGCAGCGCGGGAATGCCATACTTGCAGCCCAAATAGACGCCCTTGAGATTGATCGCCATGGTAATATCCCAAACGTCTTCCTCGGTATTAACCGCATCGTCGTCGTCGTGGCGCATAATGCCAGCGTTGTTAAAGAGGATGTTGAGTTTGCCAAAGCGCTCTTCGGCGACCTGCACCATCCGCGCACAATCGACAGCTTTGGAGACATCGGCATGGACATAGACCGCCCTGCCGCCCAACCCTTCTACCAGCGTTGCCGTCTCGGCCCCGCCCGCATCATTAACATCGACGACCACAATCGCTGCGCCCTCTTGCGCAAAGAGCAGCGCCGTCTCGCGCCCAATGCCACCGCCCCCGCCGGTAATTAATGCAACCTTCTCTTGTAATCGCATAGGATCTCCCGATCATGTTGGTAGAATCTGCTAAATTTGTTCAAAGTAGCGTTTGCGTTCCCAATCCGTCACCGCGTTATCAAAGGCGGCTTGTTCGGTTTGGAAGAAATGGGTATAGTGCTCGACAACCGCAGGACCAAAGGTCTGCTTGGCGAATTCACTCTCGGCAAAGCGTTCAGTTGCATCGCGCAGCGTTTTGGGCACACGCGGCAGATGTTGGGCGGCATAAATATCGCCATTGAAAACATCCGGTGGCTCAATGCGCTTGGCAATACCATCCAGCCCCGAGGCCAGCGCGGCGGCATAGACCAAGTAGGGGTTGCAATCGGCCCCTGGCACACGCGACTCAATGCGCAGACTGCCACCATGCCCCACCACGCGGAAACCGGCTGTACGATTATCATGGCTCCAGGCAATGCGCGTGGGTGCCCAGGAGCCAGTCTGGTAGCGTTTGTACGAGTTGATGGTAGGGGCCGAGAAGACCATCAATTCGGGCAAGTGATGCAGCCAACCCCCCAGAAACCAGCGAAAGGTTTCGGAGCATTCGACTGGGCCTAATTTTTCTGTGCCAGCAAAGGCATTTTGCTCGCCTTGCCAGAGACTCAGGTGGATATGGCTACTCGATCCCGCTTGGTCGGCAGCCACCTTGGCCATAAAGGTGACACTCATGCCCAGACTTTCGGCCACTTCTTTCAAGCATTGCTTGTAGATGGCGTGGCGGTCGGCCATGGTCAACACGTCGGCGTAGCGGATATTCAACTCATGTTGGCCCAATCCCCATTCGCCTTTGGAATTTTCCACCGGAATGCCCGAGGCTTTCAGATGGCGGCGTGCCGCGCCGTTGAACGCTTCCTCGCGCGTGCCTTGCAGGATGTGATAGTCCTCAATATACCAGCCCGCCGGATCGAGCATACGATAGCCTTGGGCCGCAGCCGCCTTGTACGAACCGGTAAAGAGAAAATATTCCAGTTCCGAAGCCGCCTTGACGCTGAAGCCGGCAGCGTTCGCCCGCGCCACTTGCTGTTGCAACAAAGAACGTGGCGCATAGGGAACAAGTTCGTGGCTCTTTTCATCCTCGACATCACAGATGACCAGCGCCGAGCGATCCAGCCAACTGGCAACGCGCAGCGTCGCTAGATCCGGCACCAGATGAAAATCGCCATAGCCCAGTTCCCAGTTGGCATAGCGATAGCCGGGGAC
>DAOTTR010000231.1:0-10718 GCA_034437715.1 Caldilineaceae bacterium | reverse complement strand
TGAGCATCTGCGCCAGACCCGCTTTTACGGCAAAGGTGCCCGTCACAGCGCCATTGCTACCCTTGCCATTCACACTACTCATCCCTTAGCTCCTCTACAATGTTCTGTTACTTCGGCGTTTATGTTTGCTTTTCAAAGATTAACCAAAATGCCCAACCCAACGACCACTCTTATTAGGTAAAATGCCATTTGGTCTACAGATAAAACGTGATATTAGAGTTGTTCCCAAATAAGAATTGATATAGGCTTATGGGAAAAGGAGCCTATCAATGGTACACAAAATGCGAGACGAACGGCAGATGAGAGCGTTAACAGGACTCTCCTATGCGGAATTCGAGCTGATGTGGCCTTCAAAAATACAACGACGGCGATCAAGCTGCCCTATCCTGGCTATCCGGGCATGGCACCCTTTATCGACTCGGTCAGCGATCTGCTAGAACAATATCCCACAACCGAGTTCAACCTGGATAAAGCCGCCGAGTTGATGACCAAGAATGGCTACGAGAAAGATGGCGAGGGCTTCTGGGTCAAGGACGGGGCGCGCATTACCTTCGAGATCATCACTTTCCCGCAACACCCGTCCACCACGCCGCAAGCGCCAGTGATCACCGAACAGTTGCGCAAGGCCGGCTTTGACGCCAGTTTCTTGCTACCCGCCGACTTTGTCACGCGCATTCAGACGGGCGCGGCCAAAGCCTTCCTGTGGGGCCACGGCGGCTCCATGCGCGATCCGTATGCTACGCTGGAGCGGCTCTATCACATCAAGCATGTGAAACCAACGGGCGAAGCGATTCCCTTTACCAATCTCTATCGCTGGTCCAATCAAGAATTCAGCGACATTGTCGATCAGATGACCAGCTTGGCCGAAGACGATCCGCAACTCAAGGAACTGTTCCATCAAGCCATGTCAATCTGGCTGCCCGAATTGCCCGATGTGATGACGATTGAAACCGTGATCTTGTTGCCATGCAATACCACCTATTGGAGCAACTGGCCAACCGCCGAAAATCCCTATGTCCACGAAGGCTTCTGGCATCGCACCGCCAACCTCTTCCTGGTAGAGCTGGAACCGGTGGAATAGGCTCACTTGCCAATGTAGTTGCTTTCTTCTATCATACTACCCATAAACATGCCCAACGCTGACCGGTGTTGGGCATGTCCATTTACCAACAAAAACCAATTGATAACCTGGGGAGAAAATCATGAAACTAAAAGGCAAAGTGGCCGTTGTCACTGGTGGTGGGCGTGGCTTAGGCCGCGCCTATGTGCTGCACCTAGCCAGTTTGGGTGCCGATGTGGTAATCAACGACATTAATCTCAATGCTGCGGCGGAATACAACGAGCAGTTGACAGCCCCAACTGTTATGCAGGAAGTCGAAGCAATGGGCTGTCGCGCCTTGGGCATTCAGGCCGATGTTATGAACAAAGACGCCGTGGATGGCATGTTTGAAGAAGCGTTGGGTGCTTTTGGTCACATTGACATTTTGGTCAACAATGCGGGCGGCGCGCTCAATACACCGCCCAACAACTCAGCCGCCGAAGCTGACATCGCGCATTACAAATATACAATGGACTTGAACCTGACCAGCGCGATTCTCTGTTGTCAGGCGGCCAGCCGCTCGATGAAAGCGCAACGTTCGGGCAAGATTGTCAATGTCTCGTCGCAAGCCGGTCTGTGGAGTGGGCGCGACGGTGGCTTTGTGGGCTACAAAGTGGCCAAAGCCGGTGTCGCCCACTATACGCGTGTGCTGGCCGCCGAGCTAGGGCCCTATAACATTATGGTCAATTCGATTGCGCCCGGCTGGATTCTTTCCTCGCGCGCCGTGGCCAGTGGCCGCGACAGCGAAGAGACGCGCGCCCGCTTGGTGCCGCAAATTCCGTTGCGCCGCCTGGGCATGCCCGAAGATTGTGCCAAAGTCGTCGAATTTCTGGTCACGGATCTATCCGATTATGTGACGGGGCAATGCATCCCGATCTGCGGGGGCGTGGTCGCGTGGTAGAATGACGATTGCAGCAGACAAGCAATCGTTCTCAAAAAACAAAAGGAAAATTTCATGCGTTTACAAGATAAAGTCGCAATTGTCGCCGGCGCGGGCTGGGGCGGCATTGGGGCCGCGACGGCCTATCGCTTTGCCCAGGAAGGGGCCAAAGTTGTCATCAATGCCTTGCCCGGCGAAGAACGGCTCTTTGAAACAGAGCGCCAATTGCGCGCAATTGGCGCCGAGGTGGTGACCGTGCCCGGCGATATCAGCCAAGCCACCACCTGGCAGGCGTTGGTGCAAGCGGCGCTGGACAACTTTGGCAAGCTCAATATTTTGATGCAAAACGCGGCGCAAGCCTTTACCAAACCGGTGATCGAATTTAGCGAAGAAGAGTGGAATCGCGCCATCGCTGTGACGCTCACCGGGCCATGGTTGGGGGCCAAGTATTGTATTCCCGAAATGATCAAAGCAGGTGGTGGCTCGATTGTTTTTACCTCGACGGTGAACTCGCTGATCACCAATCCCCACTTTGGCGTCTATAGCTCTTCCAAAGCGGGTCTTAACGGGTTGACGCGCAGCCTAGCCATGGAATATGGGCGCAGCGGCATCCGTTGTAACGCCATTGCCCCCGGTTTAATTGTCGGTGAGCGCCAGCGGGAAGCCATGCAGCAAGACCCGCTGGAAGATCAGATGAACAGGGATCTCTACCCCATCGGGCGCTATGGCGCGCCGGAGGATATTGCCCAAGTCGCGCTCTTTCTGGCCTCGGACGAAGCCGCCTTTGTCACCGGCATTGTGTTGGTAGCCGATGGCGGCTTGACCCTGCAATCGCCCGAAGCGATTGCGCGCCCGGCCTTCCGCAAACGCTGGCGCAAAGATCTGTTGGTGCCCCAGCCCATCGATGGGTAGGCTCATTGTGCCGCAACGGCGCATCTTTCACCGCATGCCGGGGAGTGACCAAAGCGACAATTATCACTACAAAATCACTACAAACGATTCCTGGTCACTTCCCGGCACGCAAGTAGTTGCACCAGCAGACGCGCAAGACTATACAATCCGCACGGTCATCTTCCCCAAGATTTGGATAAATCGGTTAATGCTTATTGGATACATTCTTCTATAATAGATAAAGTACAACATGCTCCCAAACCATTGACAAAGTAACGATAGCGACCCATCTAACCATGAACGAGCTGAGTTTGCGCGCAGCCCTGGCCCCCTTTTACCAGCAGATCCAGTCGATTATCCTGAACAAACAGCATCCGGTGACGGGCCTATCGCGGCCTGGACAACGATGGCGGGCGCGGCTACGAGTTGGAGCAGAGCTGTGTCAAGCTGATGCGCGGCTTGTTGCAAGCCATGATGCGCCAGGCCCACAAGGTCGAACAGTTCAAACAGAACCTCGCTCCGCTCAATGCCTTACATGCCAAATATAATACCGAAACCGGCGGCACAGTCGTCGAAGATCATGCCTGGGGCCACCTTCAGATCGACGCCACATCGCTCTATCTGCTGATGCTGGCGCAGATGATTGCTTCGGGTCTCGACATTATCTGGACACTGGACGAGGTCAACTTTGTCCAGAATCTGGTCTATTACATTGAGCGCGCCTACCGCATTCCCGACTATGGTATCTGGGAGCGGGGTGGCAAGATGAACCTGGGGCAGGTTGAGCTCAATGCCAGTTCCATCGGCATGGCCAAAGCTGCGCTAGAAGCCTTAACCGGCTTCGACCTCTTTGGTCCGCGCGGCTCACAGGCTTCGGTGCTGCACGTCCTCCCCGACAACATTGCCCATGCCGACATCACCTTGCACGCCATGTTGCTGCGCGAGTCGAGCACCAAGGAAGTCGATGCCGCGCTGCTCAGTATTATCAGCTTTCCAGCCTTTGCCATCCAGGACGAGGCGCTGGTTGAGCTGGTGCGCCACACGATTGTCGGGAAGTTGGAAGGACGCTACGGCTTAAAGCGTTTTCTGCGCGACGGCCACCAGACGGTGTTGGAGGATGAGCATCGTCTGCACTACGAAACCGAGGAGTTGCGCCAGTTTGAGCACATCGAATCCGAGTGGCCGCTCTTTTTTGTCTATCTCTATCTCGATGCGCTCTTTCGCAATGACCAAGCACAGATCGAACGGTATGAGCAGAAGCTGGCGGCGGTGCTGGTCGAGCAGGATGGTCAGCAGTTGTTACCCGAACTCTACTTTGTGCCGGCAGCGTGTGTAGCGGCTGAATACGCCCGTCCGCACAGCCAGGTGCGCCTGCCCAACGCCAACGTGCCCTTGGTCTGGGCACAAAGTCTCTACCTGTTGGGGCAACTGGTGCGCCATGATCTGCTGCGCATCAACGACATTGATCCATTGTGCCGTTACGCGCGCAAGACGCGCCGCGAGCCGGTGGTACAGGTGGCGCTATTGGCCGAAGATGCCGCGCTCCAGGCCGCATTGGCCGTGCATGGCGTCGCCACCGAAACCCTCCAAGAGTTACAGCCGATCGAAGTCCACTATCCCGAAACCATTGCCATCGCCTATGAACAAGTGGGGCGTAACCGCAAGCTTAAGCTCACGGGGCGGCCCCTGCGCCGCATCAAGAGCCTGACGACCAGCCGCGTCTATCAACTGGCCGGGCGGCGCGTGGCATGTCTCTCGGCACTCTTTTTGCAGCGCGAGTTTTATCTGGCCTATGATATGCATTTTCTGGCCGACCGCTTTCGCAGCGAATTGGCCTACATTCATCGCCATTGGACGCAGTTGGGGCGACCCACCGTGACCGTGTTGTTGACGCATAGCCAGTTGGAAGAGGGCGCGACTGATTTCTTTGAATTGATGCAACAATTGCGCAGCGGGGTGGTGGAAGGTGTGCCGGTCAAACTGGGGCGGCTCGTCCAGTTAATGTCGACGGCCAACTTTGAACGCATTGACCTGCTGCACGACTTTGCCCTTGCCTCGGCTGTGCTGGAACGAGCGACGGCGCGCTCACCACTGCTGGCGCAAACCGGGCCACACCAACCGTTGCACCATGAAAGCGAACTGGCAATCGAGGTCGAAACCAATTGGGAACAGTTACGGGCACGGCTGGAACAAGCGCACAATCTCTATGAGCAAGTGGAGTTGCTCTCCACCCTGGTACGCTACGGGGGAGTGGAGCAAAGGGTTTGGCTCGCTGGCCAGGAAGTTGCCTTGCGCGCCTTGCTGGACGAAGTTTATGCCGAGGCAGGACGCCGTCGTTTGTGGGCCGTGGTGCGGCGCGCCTCGGCGCTGCTGGGCAAAGTCGATGCCGATCTGGATTACGCGGTCAGCGCGATTCTGATCTGTCAGAAAAATATTTTGGTGGGGCGGGCATATAGTGTGGATTCCTTGATCACCCAGCCGCTGCCCACCCAAGAGTTGCTCAACAAGATCAACACCTTTTGCCGCGACGACATCCGCGACAGTGTGCTGACCCAGGAATTGCTGATTTATTTGGGGCTGCTGATCAAGGCCCAACCGGCGCTTTTTGCCGATCTGCTCATGGTGCGGGTGAGCTACTTGATTGTGCTGCTGACCAGTGCGTTGGCCTATGAACAGCAGATCACCCAAGATGAAGCCTATGAGCGGCTGATGCACCTGGCCCCCTCGGAGATTCAACACCGCTTGGTGCAGGTCTTGGCCGAGTATCAGAGTACGCAGGCAATGCTGGCGCAGTTAGAATCGCTGCACGCCGACCAAGCGGGTGACACGCTCACTTGGTCACCTGATCAGGCGCTGGAAGAATTACCAACGCCCCCCAGGGTTGGCACGCCTGGCGTCAATATCGCGGCATTCTCAGCCGCTCGTCTAGCGATTTCTATAGCCACATCTGGCAACTTTTCAACATAGCCGCGGGCTGGTAATCGGCGACAAATTCGAGCGGCGCAATCGTCTGGAAAGCGGCACCATTCTTTCCGACATGACCCCCGGCGAGACCGCCTTTGCCCTGCGCATCGAGCACCTGCTCAATAAGATCTCGGCCCCGGAATACCGTCAACTCAACCTGGAAGCGCTCACGGTTTTGGCCCGCATCACCGCGCAGAACAGCACCCTGCACATCGATGACTACATTGTGCTCGACGTGCTGATCGGCCACGCCGTGCGGCTGGCCTACCTGCACTATCACCCCGAACATGCAGCCACCTACAGCGAACACAAAGCCGCCGCCTGGAATGCCTTCTACGCGCTGCCGCCCATTTCCACCACCGACTATTTGGGACATGCTTTTCTCTATCTGCTCAATTTTGGCGCTGCCGAAGAATAAGCGTGGCCGAGAGACCGGTTGCGATAACCCTGGCCACGCCATTTTTGTGCCCCGGTAGCCACAGGACAAAGGTCGAAAGGTCGCTCCCCCTACCTTTCCACGCCTCTTTAAGTTAAAACAAAGACCTGACAGATTTTTCTATTATCCCGTCAGGTCTTTGCTTTCCCTCCTGTTTTATGGTTTTCCCGTTTGGCGCTTGCGCCACACATAGCCAGCCAAGCTAGCCAACCCTGTGCCAAGCAGCGTCACTGTGATCGGCTCTGGCACCTGGACGGGAGGTTTCACGGGTTGGGGTGTCACAGCGCCGATCGGACCACACTTTTCAATGGTCAACCTGATTGCGGCGGCTGTTCCGCTGCCGTCCCTGGCGGTTTTGATAAAACCACCGTCGGTCACTCGCTGGTAGTTGAGCATGATTGCTTCGGCAATGTCAGCATATTCATTATTGATCGCATTGATTCCAGCTGCTTCCGCTGCCACCAAATCTTCAGCGGTTGGGACATAGACAGCCGAGATAAAAATGCCAGCATCCCTGGCTTCAGCGGCGCGTTGATTGGCATTGGCATTATCAATACCGACTGTGTACGTGTCATCAAACCCAGCCGGCGGGGCATCGGTAATCAGAATAATGATTTTCGTGGCGTCTGACCGCCAGGTGCCGGTAAAATTACCAACTTGGGGACGACCTGCTGCCCCCAAGTGATTGATAACCGTGTTTAATGCTTCGTCTGAGGCTTCTGGCCCCCCCTCGCCACCGGCGGCAATTAAACCTGCAATTTGTCCTTTTACTGCACTGGCAGTACCGGGTGCCATATCACTCAATACAACAATATTATCTCTGAATTCAATCAACCCTAACTGATAATTGCCACCGGAAGCGGTAACAATCTGATCAATCAATGCGACTGCTTCGGCTTTCACATTGGCAATGGCCCCGCCCATGCTTCCGGTTGAATCGATCAGAAGTGCTACATCAAGAGGGCTGCATTCGCCCTGGGCATAGACTGGGGTGTTCAAACTTGCGCTTGGAAGAAAAAAGGTCAGAAGGCCAACAAAAACAAGGAGACGTGTGAGCAAGATAAGGGAACGCGCGCGTGTTGCAATTCGCATAATAACTGTCCTTTACGTCGATGAATAAGGTTGTCTTGTGGTGCGGATCACGGTTAGGAATAATAGCTGCCCAATCCGCATATTACAGCTATCTAATCTAGCAGTTGCTGTGCTATTTTTATACGCATTAAACTCCCAAATCCACTCCCAAAAAAGTTTACGAACCTTTTGCAATAAACCCTTGCCGTTGAGCAAGGGTGACTAACGCACGTTTGCGTTCCGTATGGCTAGAGAAGGCAGCCTGTGGCAACACAAAAATTTGGTAAATGATGGTAATATAGTTGCGTACACTAGCTTCGGCACGCCCCAAGCGCGCGGCGATCTCGCCTTGTGCATATCCACGGGTATAGAGTCCAAAGACCGCCATGAGTACGGGGTTAGACCGTTGTTCGTGGTGCTGTGCGGTCCTTAGCTTATCCTGCAGCCGCATGAAGCCATCGCGGCGCAACCAACCTTGGCGCAAGAGCGTGGCCAAAGTCTCTTTAACTGGTTCATCTTTGATGTGATCGAGTGTAATTTCGATGCGCGCATTGAAAAGTTCAAGAATATTTTCGACGCGTTCACGGATGCTGGCCTCTTGGTGGGCGCGCAAGGGCTGAAGATGATCAATTGCTGCCGCACCAATCTGTTGGATGAGGATACGCTCTGCCAAGAGTGGATGGATATTTTCGGCAAGCGCAAACGCACAAATCTCGCTCATCAATTGGGGATGCCACCAATGGGGGAAGTAGGTTATACGGTGTTCATTTAACCAGTTCAAAGCTGTCTGTATATAAAGTCGTCCGGTTATCAACGCATCAGTTTTTAGATCAATCAGACCCAAATAGAGGCGAACAACCGTGGTTGCCAGTTCATCGCCAGATTGGGTGTAAAAGGCCAACGAAATTTGCAGTAGATCGCGTGCTGTATAAAAGCGTGCGGTCAAGATATTGAGTGCTGCCAGGTTTACGTTGAAGCTCATCATCTGACCATGATCGGCTGTTTCCAATGCTTTATGGATCAAGTGACGCGCTTCTGCATAGTCCCCGGTCAATACTTTCAGCCAACCTTCATGGACATCGATCCAAGGCAAGTAAAGGTGGAAGGCAAACTGATTGACCAGATGACGCGCTTCTTGATAACTATCAGCCGCTGCCGCAAAATCACCAAGCGACCGCTGTAGGTTGCCGAGCAAGGTCATGCTATAAATCTGTTGTTTTGCCAGATTATGCTGACGGGCGAGTTGGCTAAAGGCCTGTGCTTTGGTGGATGCATCTGCTCTGTTACCTTGATACCAGGCAAGGTGTGCAGCAGCATTTAAAAGGGCAACCTCATTGCTATTTCCCATCTGGCTAGCACGGCCTACTTGTTCAGCCATTTCTAAACGCGCGGCCGCTTCTTGATAGCGACCCAGTTGTCGATAAACAATGGCTAATAAGAGAAGTGCCTTGAATTGTTCAGAACCTTGGCCGATTGTACGAAAATAGTCCAGCGCCTCCTTCGCATAGGCAAGGCTCTCGTGCAAACGACCAATATCAGGGCAAAGTTCGGCCAAACGTAAGCACAAGGTCGCTTTTACTTTTGGCTCGGTCATTTGCGCTAATAACAGCTCAGTTTCCTGGATGTAGAGATAAGCCGTGGAGAAATTTTCGCGGTGCTGATAGATAGTGACGAGAGCGCAGTAACAGTCGGCTGTCCGGCGCAGGTCATCATTTTGCAAATAGAAAAGGCTTGCCCGATGCAGCAATGGGGCGGCCTTTTCTAGATCTTCAGCAGCCAGATAAACCAAGCTACGTGTCCACAGCAAATCAGGATCAGCATCGAATTGTTCAGCCGGCAAGGCGGCCAAGAGCGCAGCAATCGATGGATGGTCGTAATGCTGAAGTAGAAATTCAATCTCTGCAATGAGCATCTGCGCCGCCTGCGCAAACTCATGTAAGGCCAAATGCTGTTTGATGGAACAGAAAATGGGTTGGGCAGAAGCGTGTTGCATTGCTGACATCATATATCCCAAGCGTATCTCACTTTGTGGACCCTGATAGATTTTCGTTACAGCATACCTTACTTTTTTATGATATGATCTATCGAAAACCTATATACTTGCTATTGCGCTTTTGCCTCTAAGGCTGATGCCAAGCCATTTGTGCCCTCACCAAGGTGCGTTCGATCATAATATATTGTGGGTTATTGATAACCCAACCGCGTTTGCATGGTTGGGGATCACAAGCAATGTGAGCAAACAGAATAACAATGTAGCGATGCGTATATTCCATTTCATGGCGGCTCCTCTCCTATCATCTAAACTAAACTCAGTGCCATATAAAAATGCGAATTTGAGTTTAGTTTCAAGGTTTCATCGGCGACGTTTGTGTAATTTGCGGATACGCTTGCGTTTTGGCATAGTCATTTTTCTGAATGGCCTTATGCACACTAGCGAATGTGTAAATAGCCTTATTCCGCAATAGAGGTCGTCTCTTTGATTACGACACTGTACATACTGTTAACGGTGCCACCAGAGGCATTCCCACCCAAGACAATATCGCCAGCTGGGAACACGGCTGTAAACGTGCTTAGGACTACCGTACGATTTTCATTATCAATAAATGTTAAATTTTCACCTGTATCCTGAAATGAACTGAGCCAAGCCGGTTTAGCCGTTTGTTGATCACTGTGCGCTACATATACCTGTACCGATCTATTGACGGTGATCACTAATGAAAGATCACTTTTACTTTTGTCGTCGTTCGATGTAATGATATATGTAGCTCCCTGGAGCGTAGCAGGAATAGTTGCGTATGTATAATCCCGATCTGTGTAAACCTTACTGCCGACTGATACGCCGTTGCCATCCCCCTTTTTTTGTAATTGATAGGCTTTGTCGCTATTTGTCGAAAGACTAATTTGGAAAGGAGCAACAGGTGCCGTAACAAAGCGCCAGATTGGGCCAACGGTTGTAATACCCAATTCATCTCTGGCGATGATCTTCCAGGCGTATGGGGTGTTAGGAATCAAACCATTTAGATTGTAAAAAGTGTTAGCGTGGTCAATGGCAACCAGCGTGGTAGGCTCACCGGTGGTTGCGTTACCATAAATATCGTAAGTAACGCGATTTCCATCTGGATCACCTCCCGCCCAACGTAGCGTAACAGCGGTGCCTAAGCCGATTGCTCCATCAGGCGGAGAAGGGCTATTCGGTACATTCGGTGGATTGTTGAGGGTTGAACTGGAAAGCGAGTTGGATATATTGGGTAAGTATACCTCGATAGTTGTGAAATGAAGGCAAAGCAGTTTTGACAAAAACAGAAAAGCCGTTGTGAATAGAGTGCATCAAGAAAAGTAGCCCAAAAAGGAAGAATCAAGATGCAATTGCCGATAGT
>DAOTTR010000230.1:0-1802 GCA_034437715.1 Caldilineaceae bacterium | reverse complement strand
TTATGCTATGATCTATTGATACCGCACTGGTCAGCGTCCCAACGGCTATGTCCAGTGGCGGTTTCGATGGTTGGCCTATCGAGCCAATCTTCCCCAACACGATAACTCTACCTCGTGGTGATTGAAACAGAATTTCAGCGCGGAAAATTCTGTTGTAGATGCACGCGAGGTTAGTTTTGTGTTAGCTAGAACTGTAGTGGCAAGTTTATCAAGTACCAAAACAGCTCGCGAAGGAGAACCAGTATGATCCGAAAATTATCGGGGACGACCGCCATTGTACTTGGCATTTTGGTGTTAGTTCTATCCGCGTGTACGGCACCCGCTGCGCCGACCACGTCCGATGCACCCGCCGCAGCATCGGATACGGCCGCCAGCACAGGCGACATTGAAATTGTCGTGTGGGCCGAGGGTGGCACTGTCGCCGGGATCGAATCCGATCCTGAAGGGGCAGGCAAGTATGGCAAGTATATTGTAGAAAAGTTTGAAGAAGAACACCCAGGTGTCAAAATCAAGCTGGAGAGCCACGGCTGGGATGAAGAGCTGCGCCAGAATCTGGTGACAGCCATGCTGGCCAACAACGCGCCCGACATTGTGGTGGGCGAGAACTTCTTCCAACAATATGCCGAACTGGGTTCGCTGGTTGCCTTGGATGATGTGATTGTGGATGTCAAAGAGAACCTGATTCCAGGCACCTACGCCGCCGGCGTTTACAAAGATCAAGTGTACGGGCTCTCGGCCTTTACGGGTGTTTTTGGCTTTGAACGCAATTGTGTCGTCATCGAAAAGGCTGGCCTACCTTGTGATACAGCTCCGGTCACCTGGGACGACCTGATTGCCCAGGCCGAGCAGATCACCAAGGCTGGCAATGGCGAATATTTTGGCTATACCTTGCAGGGACCGGTTGGGTTTTCGGTGGGTGGCATCTTCCGTGTGGCGGTCTACCTGGCCCAAGCGGGCGCGCCCATGTGTAAAGATGACTGCACCTATCCCTACTTCAACAACCCAGACGCCGCCAAAGTCATGCAATTCCTGCGCGAGATCAACCGCTCGACCCCGCCAGGCTTGACCTTTGACCCGGATGAAGGGCGTGTCTATTCCCAACTGTTCACGGGTCTATCGGCCTATCAAATTGCCGGAAGCTGGCATGTTGGCTGGGCACAAACCTCTGGCTGTGAAGATTGTCGCTACTCGGCCATTCCGGCCCCAGCCGATGGACAACCGGCCAGCATTATCGTGGGCAATGTGATGTATGCGGTTTTGAAGGAAAGCAAGCACCCTGACATTGCAGCTGAGTGGATCAAGTTCTTGACCCGCGATGATGTGCAAGATCTGGTCTACCCAGCGTTGGGCCGTTTGCCTTCCACCCGCAGCGCGTTGGAAAAACTGCGCCCCACGGTGGACGACGCCACAGGTGCCTTTATTGATCAATTGCTTGACAACCCCGAGCTGGGTATTTTGCCCCAATGGCGCAAAGATCCCCAGAAATTGTGGCAGATCTATAACGACATGTTGACCGAAGTGTTGACCACCGAAGAACCCGTGCAGGACATTATGGATCGCGCCCAGCAAAAAGCCGACGAAGTGATGGCGGCGAGCTAGGTTTTGTTGCCAACTATGGGCAAGGAACAAGGCAGCCATTGTTCAACGGCTTTGTTCCTTGCCCATTATCATTGATTGTGTATCACTTTAGTTTCCGGTAAAAATCGAGTCAAAAAAGTCAAGAAATGACAAAAAGCGGTTAGTCGTTCACAATGGTGAGGTACCGATCAAAATACCTACCTAGGAGTGAACGATGCTAACCG
>DAOTTR010000229.1:0-2452 GCA_034437715.1 Caldilineaceae bacterium | reverse complement strand
AGGATCGGATCATCGGCATTTTGGTATAGCATAACCAGCCACTCGCGTGCCGGCGTGGTCTGATTGGTTTGGGCGCTGGCCGGTCGCCACGGTGCCAGTCCCATGGCGATGGCGACAACTACTATAATACGTACGCGCTTAAACATAGACGAATTCATAGATCAATTTCCTTGCCGCAGATGGCGGTAGTTAATGAGCAGACGGGTTGCAACTTGAATTTTTTTGACATACTCCCCAGGCCTTGTAGCGGGAGGTTATTGACTTTTCTTTCTATTTGCCAAAACAAACCTGAGACGCTCGTGTCTCGGGTCACATGTATCCCCCACAGGCATGGGGAAACCAGCGTCACATGGGATTCGCGGCCTTACGGCTCCTGACCCAGGAAAACAAAATCGCGCTGGTCGTAGCTAAGCTACGACCAGCGCGATTGAAGAATAGGAACAACCAAACAGATTGTAATCCTTGCCGATTATGCGTATAGCACAATCGGTAATTTAGGGGCGATTGAAGGGGCTCGAACCCTCAACGTCCAAATCCACAATCTACGCCCCTGCTATGGTTTGTAGCCAGGGCGACAGATGAAAAAGAGAGGCACGAAATATATTCCATGCCTGTTTCTTAAAAGTTGATCACCGAACTAATCTGGACATAGCCAGCATAATGACAAGCACGTTAGTTCGTTAAAAATTTTACGTGAGTGACGCTTTCCACTCACAACGCCCTATTTTCAGTTGTTAAAGTGCTATAGGTGTATTATAGCACAAAATGGTAACGAAATGTGCTACGGTTAGCTGACCAACTAGATTGGTCAAAATGGCTAACTTTGCACAACTACAGGCAACAAAGCGATGGCTTATTTAACCTCTTTTTTTATTTTCCATTTCTCATCTAACGCTGATACTCATCTGCGAAGGAATCAATCAACCATTCGGCGTAATTGTCAGCGGTGGTAGTAATCTTGGTATGGCGCAGAATCCGCAATAGTACGAGGGTCATAGTAGATCTGCCAATTTTTTTATTGACAACGAAAGGAGGGTGTAGTGAATCCACCAAGTCTAGCAACGGAAATTGCGCTGATTGAGAAATTCTTTCGGGATTACCGGATTGGGGCGGTGGTACACAAGCGGGCGAGTTTTATGGCTGGCAAGTCGTTTGCGGTGCTGGGGGTGGCACTGGGGCCGGGGACGCGGATCAGTGCGCTGGAGAATCGGATGCCAGAGATGAGCGAAGTTCTGAGCGGCTACCGTGGCATATCGACGCCGTTGCGGCTGCGCAAACTGCCGCTGGCGATTGAGATTCCACACACGGCGGCGGAACCGCTTTTCGCGACGGCTGGCAACTTGCACATTCCGGCGCACAGTATGCTCTTGGGCAAGTCGTTCGGCTATGAGGGTGAACGGGATGAGGTGTTGAGTTTCGACGATGCACCGCATAGCCTGATCGCTGGCACGACGGGCAGCGGCAAGAGCAAGCTGTTGGAATTGATGATCTACACGCTGGCCATGAACACGCCGCCCGGTGAACTGGAAATGGTTTTCGTTGACCTGAAAAACGAGGATCTGGTGCCGTTTGCTGACTTGCCGCACACGTCGGCGATGGCGCTGTCGTTGGAAGAGGCCGAGGAGACGATTGCTGACGTGTATGCGCGTAAGAGCGCGCGGGTGCGTGCGGGCCGGGCGAAGTACAAGCGGCTGGTGCTGGTGATTGACGAACTGGCCGAGATGTCACGGAGCAAGGCCGTAATGTACCAGTTAGCCTCGATTCTGGCGATTGGGCGCAGCAAGTCGATTAATGTGCTGGCGGCCACGCAGAAACCGACTGCGGGGATCGTGGGCAGTGTGGCCAAGGCAAATTTTACGGCGCGCTTAGTGGGCAAGGTCATGTCGCCAACGGATGCGGAAGTGGCGGCGGGAATCAGCGGGACGCAGGCGCATTTTTTGCCGGGTAAGGGGTCGTTCCTATTCGTCCACGGTGACCAAACTAATCGCTTTCAGGCGTATTTGCAGGATGAGATCAACCTGGATGTGATTCGCGACAGATGGATGGTGCAAGCCGTGATGTTATTAGACAGGGAGCAGGTAGCAGGGGGCAGGTAGTACAGACGCAAGATATTGCGTCTGTACCGACAGTAGAGACGCAAGATATTGCATCTCTACCGACGACAGGGGTAAAAAATGGAAAAGGTAAATTATCTGGAACTTTCTGTAGAACGCGCCCAATGGGCCCCCGCCGATGCTGATGAGCGGCGGCGCAACGATATGGCCCAGTGGCAGGGGGATCTCTATAGCCCGCACGACATTGCGCGATTGCGCAACGAATTGCGCCTAGTACAGTTGGGCGTAAGTAAGACAGTGAATCAGTAGGACAGTAGAACAGTGTTTGTACTGTCTCACTGTCCTACTGATTCACTACTGATTCACCGGAGAATAGTATGGTTATTTCCGCCCAAGTG
>DAOTTR010000228.1:0-6917 GCA_034437715.1 Caldilineaceae bacterium | reverse complement strand
GATCAGGTCGAGGGGGTCGCCGAAGATGTAATGCAGCAGGTGCGCAATGCATTTGTGATTGACCGCGAACGAACAATTAGGCAGGATCCACTCTTCGGCATCCGCCAACTGGTTGATATTGCTCTCAGAGCCTTATCCCCAGGGATTAACGACGCGACGACAGCAGAGTACGCGCTCTATCATCTGGGGGATGCCATGGGCCGATTGGCCGTACGTTCATTTCCATCAAATCTGCGTATCACGGACAACGGGCAAACCCAGATCATTGTTGCCCGGCTCACCTGGGACGCGGTCGTTGACGCTGCTTTTAGCCAGATCCGCCAAGCGGCAGCCAACGACGTACACGTCACCCAAACATTGCTCCACGTCCTCAACACGCTGGCCCTACGCCTATCACCAGGAACGCGTACCGCCGCCATTTATCATCAAATAGCGGAAGTACGCTACAACATGACCCAAACTGCATTCAGCCCAAGTGCCAGAGAGAGTCTCAACCAAAGTATAGTACAGATCGAGCATACGCTGCACCGCGCATCAACGCCTTGATCGACAGCGCGTTGGCACACAAGGCCCATAGATTACCCCAACAATTCTTGCAGCAGCACAGGGCGATTCTGCTCGGCTGATTGTTGACAGGCCAGGGTAACAGCCAGCGTTTGGAGCGCGTCGTGATAGTCACTGAGAATGCCACTTGCATCCCCACTGCGCACTGCGGCGATAAAGGCTGCGTTCATCAACCAATCGTCATCCGCCTCTGGTTTTAATTCTTCGGCCTCCTGCCCAGGGCGGCGAATGGTGCTCTTGCTGTCGTTCACGCTGAGCACCAGATCGCGCGCCACCACATGCACCAAATGCGGCGGAAAAATTGGCGCGCCCGCCGGGGCAGCACAGGAATTACCGATCATCCCTGGCGCGCCATTGGCAAAACGTACCGTACACGCGTTCACATCAAAAATGTCGAGATTGGGTGTATCGGTGAGCAGGCGTGTGCCGCCTACCGCATAGACTTCGACAATTTCGCCACACAAAAAGCGCATGAGATCGACGGCATGGGTGTGCTGTTCTACCAGCATCCCCCCCGACTGCTCTTGGACGCGCCACCAAGGTGTGCCCGGCAAGCCACTGAGACGAATCGAGATTACCATGCCAATCGTCTGGTCGGCCAGCAGCGCTTTGGGAATTTGCACAGCGGAACTATAGCGTTTTTGATAGCCCGCAGCGTTGATAATCCCCGCTTCGCGCACATGCGCGGCGACCTCTTTGGCAACAGTCAGATCAACGGCCACCGGCTTTTCAAAAAAGATCGGCTTGCCAAAGTCGATCAACGTATGATCAATTTCCCCATGCACAAAGGGGGGCAAACAAAAGTAAACACAGTCCGGATCGGTGGCTTCGATCATGCGGCGATAGTCATTGTAGATCATTGCTTGCAGGGGTGCACTGGTCGGCGCACGGCGCTCGTTGGCGCGTTGTTGGGTGACTTGGGCGCGGCTTTCATCTAGATCGGCCAGGGCCACCACTTCGACATCGGGAATATGAGAGAGCGCGGCCATGTGACTCACAGAGCGTTGGCCGGCACCGATGATAACTACACGTGTCATAAGGTTTGAATGATTCCTTTCAGGCTGGCAAAGGTTTGGCGGCTGCTTTCGGCTTTGTCGCCGCCTTCTACTTTCCAGTGCGTTTCAATCGTAAACGCGTTGACCGGCTCGTTCTCTAGCAAGCGCAACTGAGTGACCCAATCGGTGCCGCCGTCGCCGATGCGCGCCCAAGCGGTCAGCCCTGTAGCCGCATCCTTCACCTGGGCGTCCTTGCAATGCACATCGACGATCTGCCCTTGAACCTGAGCAAAACCCGCTGCCGGATCCTCGCCCGCCACAAACGCATTGGCCGGGTCCCAGATGATCTTCAAATTGGGGCGCTGCACAGCGTCCAACACGCGGCGCATATTGCCGCCGGTATTGGCATAGAGCGAACGTGCATTTTCCAGCGCCAGCGTCAACCCTTCAGGCGCAAGGCGATCACAGGCGATCTGCATCCCCTTGGCAATCTTAGCCAGCGTCGCCTCGGTGATGCCGCCACCATCGGGCAGGCGGGGCGAGGGATTGGTGCCGCCGACATCGCGCGTAAAGCCAAAGGTGCGGATATTCGGCGCGGCGAACATGTGCGCAATGTGAATAAAGCGTTCCAGCCGCTGCATATGCGCTTGAAAGCGTGGATGTGTTTCCATGGTCGCCAGTTCAACATCGCCCAGGGAAAAAGGACGAAAAAACATGCCACAGACCAGATGGGTACGCAGGCCATTTTCTTCGATAATCGCTTTGGCGTGATCCAACTCGGCATCGCTTAATTCGTGGAGTTCTTTGCCCCACAATTCATGCAATTCCACATAGGTCATGCCCAGTTCACGCGCAATGCTACAGGCACGGGCAAAATCGCTGTCAATCTCGTCGGCAATCACGCCGAATTCATAGGGTCGTTGGGTCATTGTTGGGTACTTTCCAGTTACTGTTGCTTGAATAAGTTGGTCAGAGCTATCGGTTACTTTTCCAATCCAAAGAGTGTTGCGGCTGTCCCGCCACAAATTTGTGCTTTCTCTGCCTCACTTAGATAGGGATTGGCTTGCACCTCGGCCAGCGGCCCGCCGATGGGCCCCATGTCAAAGGGATAGTCGCTGCCCAGCAGCACATGATCGGCCCCCACCGTATCTACCAGATAGCGCAGCGCACGCGGGTTGAAGGCCATACAATCGAAATAGACTTGGCGCAGATAATGGCTGGGCGGGTGGGGAATGGCCGCGGTACACTCTTTGGCGCGCACCTTGTAGCCGTGATCCATGCGTCCCACAATGTAAGGGAAGACACCGCCAGCGTGGGCAAAAACGATTTTCAGGTGAGGCAGTCGCTCCAGCACGCCGCCATAGATGACACTGGCAATCGCCAAGCCGGTTTCGGCCACCATGCCCAGCAGATTGTGCAGATAATAGTCCTGCATTCGCTCTTCGCCCGCCGGAATGTATGGGTGGATCAGCAGCGGCACGCCCAGATCGGCTACGGTTTCAAAAAAAGGCAAGTAATCGGGGTGATTGAGATTTTTGCCACCCACATTCGAGCCAATCTGAAAGCCATGCAAGCCCAACTCGCGGATGGCGCGCTGGGCTTCGCGGACCGCCGAAGGAATATCCTGCAACGGCACCGTCGCCAGCCCGACAAAGCGATCCGGGTGGGCGGCGACACGCGCGGCAATACTTTCATTCATCGCTGCGGCGAGATCGCGGGCCGCGGCGGGTTCAGCCCAGTAAGAGAGCGTAGGCGGCGCGGCGGAGATCGCGGCCATGGTCAACCCAGCTTGATCCAGATCGGCCAACATGCGGTCGGCGGCGTAGAAATCGGGCGTCAGCGGATGATCAAAATTGCCTGGACAGACCAGATGCTCGCGCCCATCGCTCCGCTTGGTCAGCGAAGCCCGAAATGAATTGGGCTGACGGGCCGCGTCCAAAAACGCCTGGGGGAAAAAGTGACAGTGCATATCCAATGCAAACATGAACTCCTCACGAGCGCTCTTCATTGAACATTAGCAATTAGCCATTGATTATTGTTAATTCTCTAGCCTTTCAGTCCCGTCAACACAATCCCTTCGACCAGGGCACGCTGGGCCAGGAAATAGAGAATGATGACCGGAATCACCATCAGCGTTGCCATCACCATCACATAATGCGTCCAATCCAGGCCGCCCTCGAAGTATTGCAGCGCATTCAGCGCCAGTGATAAGGTATACATCTCGCGCTGTTTCAAGTAGATCAGCGGCCCCAGAAAGTCGTTCCAATGTTGCAAAACCGCCAGCACGGTTACCACGGTCAACGCCGGACGCGCCAGCGGCAGCATGATCGACCAGAAGATGCGTGGGCGGCTTGCGCCATCAATGCGCGCCGCGTCTTCGAGTTCCATGGGAATAGTGCGAAAGAATTGGCGCAACAGAAAGATCGTGATCGGTGCGCCGAACCAGTCGGGCACGATCAGCGGCAGAAAGGTGCCCACCCAGCCCAGCCGGCTGAAGAGAATGTAGGTGGGAATCATGGTAACCGCAAAGGGCAACATGATAGTGGCGAGAATCGCGGCAAAGATCAGCTCGCGGCCATTGAAGCGCAAACGGGCAAAGCTATAGGCGGCCAGCGACGAGCTGATGACGATGCCCGCCGTGCCCACAATGGTCACAAAGAGCGTATTGAGCGCATAGCCCAACACCGGCACAACCGCAAAGACTTCGCTATAGTTGGACCAGCGCATGGGATCGGGAATCCATTTGGGCGGAAAGGTATAGATCTCATGCGGCGCTTTGAGCGAAGACGAAACCAGCCAGAAGAAAGGAATTAACATGAGCAAACCGCCAGATGCCAACAGGAGATGGCTGATCAGACGGCCACCCACGCCGTTGCGCTGAAACAGGGCACGCGACACGCGGGGATGCGGCAACTGGGTGCGACGCAGTGTGGTCATGAGCTGGCTCCTTCGGTTTCGTAATAGACCCAGCGTTTCTGGCTATAGAAGAGCAGCGCCGTCAGCAACATGATCACCACAAAGAGCCCCCAGGCCATAGCCGAGGCATAGCCATTGCGGAAATAACTAAAGGCGTTGCGATACATGTAGAGCACATAGAAAAGCGCGGCATTGTCCGGCCCCGCCGACGACGATGACGAGTTGCGCACAAAGAGCACATAGGCCACACCAAAGACCTGAAAGCTGCCGATAATGTTGACAATCAACTGGTAAAAGAGAATCGACGAGGTCATGGGTAGCGTGATGTGCCGGAAGCGCGTCCAGCTACTAGCACCGTCCACCTCGGCAGCCTCATAATAAGTAGACGGGACACCTTTGATCGCCGCGAGAAAGATCAGCACCGTGTTGCCCAATCCCCACAGGCTAATAAACACAATCGACGGCACGATCCAATCGGGGTCGGTGAGCCAGCGCGGGGCCGGTAACCCCAATACTTTGAGGGGATAGTTGATCGGGCCGAATTCTGGGTTGAGCCCCCACCGCCAGATGGTCGCGCTGGCAACCGCCGGCACAATCGACGGCAGATACCAGATGGTGCGATAGAGATAGATGCCGCGCACATCGCGACTCATCAACAAGGCAATGATATAGGAGGTCACCAGGGCCGATGGCACAAACAATCCGACATAGCGCAACGTGACCACCACCGAAGTAGTCCAGAGATCATCGGTGATCAACTTGGTATAGTTGGCAAGCCCGATCCACTGCGGAGCGCTGATAATATCATACTTGGTAAAACTCAGGAAGAGGCTGGCCAAGACGGGACCCAGTTTGAAGATTACCAAGCCCAGAATGGCCGGCAAAACGAAAATCCATCCCCAGAAATTTTCTTCGAAACTCAGCCGTTCATAAAAACGGCGACGAGGAATTGGCGGAGCCGTGGCGCGTGATGTGGCTACAGATTGCATAATTTTCCCCATTTAATCGCGGGACAGTGAAACAGTGAGACAGTGAGACAGTAAAACAGTAAAACAGTGAGACAGTGAGACAGTGTTCTTCTGTCTCTTGTCTCGTGTCTCCTTGTCTCCTTGTCTCTTGTCTCCTTGTCTCTTGTCTCCTTGTCTCTGTATCTGGCTTAAGAAATCTCGCCCGTCTTTAGGATCTGTTCGGAACCGGCGCGCACTTCGGCGGCCATGTCTTCCCAGCGCGCTTCGCCCAGCCAGAGTCGATCCAGGTAGGGACCCCAATAGTCGAGCAGTGTCTGGTACCAGCCGCCATAGAAGGAACCAATCGTATCGCCCGGCCAGCGGAAGGTCTCTTTGTTCTCAAACGCATCGTAGAAGACCTGGCGCGAGGGCATGTCGGGCGGCGTCTCGGTGTTGAGGAAATCTTCGCGCAAGTCTTTGCGGATCGGCTGCTGCATGCCCAGATCCACCAGAATCTTCTGACCATCGTGGCTGCAACAGGCCCACGAGATAAAGTCGTAGGATTCTTGCGGATGGGCGGTTTTGGAGAAGATACAGAGCGGCGAATAGTGGCCATAGGAAGTCTTGGTCTTGCTATAGGGCACCTGGAAGACGCCCCAATTGACGCCTGCTTCGTTGAAGCGCCCCAGATTCCACACGCCATCGTGTTGCATGGCGACTGTCTTGGCGAACAAGCTGATCTCACCCGCCGCGGCATAAGCGGGGGTCGGGCTGATATAGTGCTTCAAGCCCAGATCAGCCAACCAATTCATGGCTTCGATAAAATTTTCCGAATCCATGGGCATGGTGCTATCGGCGGCAATGATTTCGGCGTCGTTGGCCCACATATAGGTTTGGCGGCCATGCCCAGTGCTGGCGACAAAGCCATATTGTTTGACGCGGGCTGGCTCAAACCCGGCATCATTCGGCGTGCGATCTTCCAGATCAATGGTCAATTGCTTGCCGATCTCGATCACTTCGTCCCAGGTCATCCAGGTGGCGGGATCAGGATGAGCTACGCCGGCGGCGTCAAAGAGATCTTTATTATAGGCGATGGCCATGGCACCACTGTCCCACGGCAAGCCCCAACGTGCGCCATCATAGGTCTGGGCAATCCAGACATTTTCTACAAAATCATCCTCATTCCAGTTGGGATCAGCTTCGATAAAGGGTTCGAGATTGGTTGTGACCCCCTTTTTCGTCAACGGACCAGTGGTGCGATTGGCATCAAACCAGATATCGGGACCCGTGTTGGACGCGATCATCGTCAGCAGCGTCTCTTGGTGATTATCGCCCGGCACAGCATTGATCTCGAAATTAATCTCCGGGTGGGTCTGGCGATAGAGGTCCATCTGTTGGTTCATCACATCTTCGATGAACTGACCGCCGCGATTCAGGAAGCTGAGCGTAATGCCTTCCTGGCTGGCCGCGCCGCCGCTCTCGGCTGGGGCAGCGC
>DAOTTR010000227.1:0-1792 GCA_034437715.1 Caldilineaceae bacterium | reverse complement strand
CGATGGCGCAAAGGCTGGACCCGGCGCTCGGTATGGCAACTGTCTATCGTGCCGTGGAGACATTGGCATCGCTCGGCTTGGTGCATCGCGTACACGATCAGCAGGGCTGTCACAGTTATGTTGCGGTTGATCGCCAGCCAGTACCTATGCTCGTCTGCCAGACGTGTGGTCGTTCGGCCCCTATCGACGACAGCCCATTACGCCTTGTTCTTGCGCAGATTGCCCAGCAACATTCAATTGCTATCGAGAGCTATTGGCTGCAATTGAATGGGCAGTGTGCGGAGTGTCGGTAAGAAAGCAGAACGGACGCCATGCCACTCTACTTATACGAATGCGCCACCTGCGAATTAGAGATGGAAGAGTTACACCCGATGGGGCAAGCGCCGGATCATAGCATTCGCTGTCCGCTGTGTGGCGGCAGATTCGCACGGGTGATTGCGCAGGTGCAGATCGGCGGTCGCAGCGCACAACCGTCAATTTCGTCAGGGGTTGACCCCCAGTTTCGCCATAACAGCGAGTGCATTTGTTGTCATCCGCGCGCGTCAAAAGCACGCCAATGAAATCAGCAATCCGGAGAGTGAGTACCAACTATGAAGCAGAAAAATCAAGAACAGAAACCTCCAATCCCAGTCACAATCTTGACCGGTTTTCTGGGCGCGGGCAAAACTACGCTACTCAATCGCATTTTGCATGCTGATCATGGCCTGAAGATTGCGGTGCTGGTCAATGACTTTGGCAAAGTTAATATCGATGCCCAATTGGTGATTGGTATCGAAGGCGAAAGCATGATCAATCTGTCGAATGGCTGCATCTGCTGCACCATTCGCGATGACCTGTTGCAAGCCGCCGAACAATTATTAGCGCGTCCCGATCCGCCCGAATATATCGTGGTCGAGCCAAGCGGTGTCTCTGATCCCGTGGCGGTAGCGCAGACCTTTGCGCTGCTACGCCCTCACCTCTATGTAGATAGCGTGCTTGCCGTGATCGACTGTGAGCAACTGCCCAAACTGACGGGCAAAAACCAATTTGTTGCCCTCAACCAGATTGGGATCGCCGACATTATCTTGCTCAACAAGGTTGATCTGATCGACGGCGAAACGCTGGGCCAACTACGGACCTGGATCAGTCGCATCAGCGCGCGACCGCGTATTTTGGAAACTATCGCGTGCAACGCACCCCTCGAACTGTTGCTAGGCGTGGGTACCTTTATGCCCGAACAATTGGCCCAAAAGGCGCAACTTGATATTCATGTTCACCCCGAAGCTGACGGGCATGCAGCCCACGAACACGAGGCCCACGAACACGAGGCACATGAGCACGAGGCACACGAGCACGAGGCGCATGAGCACCATCATCACGACGATCACAGTCTGCTCTTTAGCACCTGGCTTTATACCAGCGACCACCCGCTGGACTATCGTTCGCTGCGGCGCACCTTTGAACGGCTGCCCGAAGGCATTTTCCGTGCCAAAGGCTTTGTCGCGTGTGCCGCGCCAATCGAGCAGGAAGTGATCGTGCAGATGGTCGGCAGTCGTGTCCGCATGAGTTTAGGCGAACCCTGGGGTGACCGCGTACGCCGCACGCAGCTTGTTTTTATCGGTGAGCCGGGCGCGCTCGACCCCGCGGCATTACAACAACAGTTTGACAACTGGCGGCCTGCAGAAACCAGTAAAGTACGTGATCTATGGGAAGACACCGTCGATTTTATCCGCAGTTTTCGCTAGAATTTGCTGAAGGAGAACATCATGAAATGTAGACAATGGGCCATTGCCAGTGTCAACCTGATTGTGGG
>DAOTTR010000226.1:0-6634 GCA_034437715.1 Caldilineaceae bacterium | reverse complement strand
CGGATCAGATGGCGCTTGCGCCAGAGATCGGCTTTGCCATCGCCCCGTGCATAGCGATAATACTGGGTCCAGAATGCGCCTAACGAGCCGCGCGGGCGAAAGTAGACCAATGCGTTCGGTGCCCATGCAAAGGCGGTGGGCGCGGCGGGTCGTTGGGCATTGATCGCAAAGTCAAAGAGTAAATCTTCGCAATAGTCCAGCCATTCGGGATAGCCGCCCGCTGCTGCCCAGGCTTGCTTGGTAAAGGCCACCGAGCGACTACTGGGCAGAAATTTCGTCGGGTCAATTTCCTCTAACCTCGGCAACACAGTCGCCGCCATGGCCGTTAAGAAAACGGCGGACGATGCCTCATCTGGCGTAACATCAGCCAGAAAGAAGCCAGCGACAGCGCTGGGGGCAGCATCCCCACGGGTGGTTTGCCAGGGCGCGATCAGCGCGGCCAACCAAGTAGGAGACAGTCTTACCCCGGCATCGGTCACGGCAATTAACGGACTCTGCGCCGCGCCAATGGCTACATTACGGCCTCGGCTGATGTTGGCCCCTGGCTCGACCAGCAGTTGCAGATGGGGCAAGCGCTGTGGGTAACGGGCGACCCATTGTTGGATCGTTGCGACTGTGCCGTCGGTACTGCCACCGTCACAAATCACGACTTCATTGGGGGGATGGCTCTGCGCGGCCAAGGATTCCAACAGTCGTTCAATTTGATGGCGTTCGTTATAAACGGTGGTGATCACGGTGACTGCTACTTCACGCATTGCTTCTCATTCGCAATTAGCCATTGATTATTGATTATTGGTATTCATCCAACAAGTATTGTGCCGCAAAATGGTAAAGATTGCACTTTTGTGTAGGCGCTAAATTATCCAATAGAGAATAGTAGATATGCGCAACCTTCGGTATAATAAGGCCGCACCAAGTTCTGCGTTATTTTCCCATACGCCTATTCACATGCACCTCTCAATGGACTAGGCGTTCCTAGAACAGAGACACAACCATGACAGAGCGTGTTTATGTCGCGCTCGATTTGGAAACCACTGGCCTTGATTCCAAACGTGATCAGATTATTGAAATCGGCGCAGTTCGTTTCCAAGGCAACCGGATTCTCGACCAATTTGTCGCCTTTGTCAATCCCGGACGTGCGATTCCACTGCGCATTCAACAATTGACCGGCATTCGCAGCAGTGATGTTGCCAAAGCCCCCTCGCTGGCCGAAGTCGCCCCCGAGCTGTTTGCGTTTGTCGGGAGCGATGTCGCCGCCGTGGTAGCGCACAATGCTGGTTTTGATATGGGCTTTTTGCGCGCCGCGGGCATTCATTTTCAACGGCCTGTGCTGGATACATTTGAATTGGCAACCATTTTGTTGCCGCGGGCCGGCAGCTATAGTCTGGGTGAACTTTGTCGCCAGTTACAGATTCCGCTAGAAGATGCCCACCGCGCGCTCGATGACGCGGCGGCGACGGCCCAACTGTTTATCCACCTGACCGAGTTGGTGGCTGCCCTTCCTACCACTACCCTTGAAATGATTTTGCAGAGTGGTCGCGACGTAGATTGGGCACCGCTGACACTCTTTGAAAAGGCCAACGAGCAACGGCAACTGGGCTACTACCCACCCACCCAGGTAATGGAACGCGCACAAAGTATCGTCGATATTGTTGCTGTGCCGGTTGATGTCGCGGCAGGCTTGATTAGCGATGAAAGCGCGATTACCCAGACGATTTCGCCAGCCCTCCTTGAGGAATTTTTTGCGCCAGCCGGTCCACTGGCGCACCACTTTGGGAGTGCCTACGAAACGCGTAACGGTCAGGTACAGATGGCGCAACAGGTCTTGCGTGCCCTCAACCACGGTGACCAGATGCTCTTGGAAGCGGGGACAGGCACGGGCAAAAGTCTTGCCTATTTGGTGCCGGCGGCTTTGTGGAGTGTGGCCAATCGGCGCCGGGTGGTGATTGCCACCAATACGATCACGCTGCAAGAGCAATTGTTGGAAAAAGATCTGCCCCAATTGCAAGCTGTGTTAGCACAAGAAGGCGCAGCGCTATCGTCAGCCATGCCCAACGCGGTGCTGCTCAAAGGGCGCAGTAACTATCTCTGTACTCGCCGCTTGCACCACTGGCGCACTAGCCATCGCCTCTCACCGGCTGAACTGCTGTTGCTGGCCAAGGTGCTCGTCTGGTTGCCGACGACCACAACCGGTGATATGAGCGAACTATTTTTGGCGAATGCCACCGAGCGCGCCCTCTGGTTGCGCATCTGCTCGGATGGGGCCACCTGCACGCCCGACCGCTGTGGCGATTCGGCTGCGCAAGGGCCGGCTAGGCCGCGCGACTTCTTCTATCACGTGCGCCGTCAAGCCGACCACGCCCATTTGCTGATTGTCAATCATGCGCTGCTCATCGCCGATCTGCGGGCCGAGGGGCAAGTGCTGCCGCCCTATAGCCACCTGATTGTGGACGAGGCCCATCGCTTGGATGAAGCCGCCACCGGGCAATTGACCTATCGCATCGACTGGAGTTGGGTTTCGGCCCTCTTGCGCCGCCTGACCCTGGACGATACGCTGACCACGCAACTGCACTATGCAGCGCGCCAACAAGAACAACCGGGTGTGCAGGATCAACTGAACCGAGTGACCAAGAGCGCCGAGCAATTCGCCAAACAACTGGGCGATTTTGCCGAACGCCTGCTCTATTTTGCCCAACACCAAAATGATATCCGCCGCGATACCGGCTATTCCCAGCAGATTTATCTGGATCAACGCAAGCGCACCCAAGCACAGTGGAGCCAGATTGAACTGATCTGGGAACAGGCATCAAGTCGCCTGAACACGCTGATCGATCACCTGACCAAGTTGCTCACCCAGGTAGATACCTTGCGTTGGTGGCAAAGTGAACCGACCGCCACCTTGCTCAACGATCTGCAAGGCATCCACACGCAACTGAAGACCCTTGCGCTGCACCTGGACGAGATTGTTTTTCAAAGTGATGAGGCCGATGGCGGCACCTTGATCACTTGGCTGGAACTCAATGAAGAGGGCAGCAGTGTCAGCCTATTGGTGGCCCCGCTCTATGTCAACGAGATTTTGGAAAAAATTCTGGTTCTACCACGGCGCACCGCGATCTTTACAGGGGCAACGCTGCGCACCGGATCGGGGTTTACCTTCATTCGCGACCGGCTGGGGCTGTGGCATGCCACCGCGTTGACTGTGGACAGCCCATTTGATTATACGACCAATACCCTGTTGATGATGCCGCAGGATTTGCCGACGCCCGATCATCCCTACTATCAACAAGCTGTCGAGCGCGCGATCATTGATGCTACCGTGGCGACAGGGGGGCGCACGCTTGTGCTCTTTACCAGCTATGCCCAACTGCGCACCACCGCGGACGCCATCCGCACCGAGCTGGATCGCGCTGGCATCACTGTACTTGAACATGGCAGCAGCAGTCGCAACCGTCTGTTGCGCGAATATCGGCGGCTGGAAAAGGCTGTGCTGCTGGGCACGCGCAGCTTTTGGGAAGGGGTTGATTTGCCGGGCGATGAATTGCAATGCCTCTTGATTGTGCGTCTGCCCTTTGCCGTGCCCAGCGATCCAATCGTTGCCGCCCGCTCGCGCGATTTGGAAAATTCGTTCAGCGATTATATGCTACCCGATGCAATCTTACGTTTTCGACAGGGCTTTGGGCGGCTAATCCGGCGTGCCACCGATCGGGGGGTGGTGATCCTGCTCGATAGTCGGCTCTGGCGCAAAGAGTATGGCAGTGCCTTTCTGGAATCACTGCCGACCTGTGCCATCAGCAAAGCCCCGCTTTCTAATCTTGGTGAAGAAATTCCGGCATGGTTAACTACGGCACCTTAGCAATCACGCATGGCGGCCAGCCAATCGGATTGACACGCCGAATTTGGCAACTGCTGAGTAGCAGGGCGATTTTGGCCGTAACGGGCGTGATCATTTTCTTTCTTTTTCTCTGTGCCTTGTTCATTCGCCAGATACCGGGCCAGATCGCCAATGAGCCAGCGGCAGCCCGTTGGCTACTGACGGCCAGCGAAGCGTATGGCCTCTTTGGCAATGTCTTGCGTGCGCTTGGCCTCTTTGATGTGCTGCACAATCCCCTGCTGCAACTGCTACTGGCATTGCTGGCACTGATCGGCTTGATTCAGCTTGCCAATCTGGTGGCGCTCCTTTGGCGCTTTTGGCACATTGCCCAGGGTTTGGATGAAGCTGTTGCTGTCGCGGGCACACCGCTGCTATTGCCCCCCGCCCAGCCGCTCTATCGGCTGCGGCAAGCGGTGGAGCAAGCGCCGCTGGCGTTCTGTATAGCGCTTACCCAAACCCTCCAGACACACTTTGATCAAGTCACGACGACCACCGTTTCTACCGCGCCCTATCAGACGCCAACTGCCACAGAAATCCTAGAACCCCACTCTGGAGCAGGGGATATACCGCCCGCCGCCGTTGCCGAAATACGGCTGTTGGCGCGCCGCCACCGCCACCCTCTCATTTGGTTGCGCCCTCTGTTGTTGGTGGGGTTGCTGTTGGCGCTGGGTGTGGTGTGGATCAACTTGTTGGTGGGGTGGGAAGTCGCACCGCCCTTGTTGGCCCCTGGCGATGCCTATCGCGCCACCACGCAACGGGTCGCGCTACACTATATGTTGCCGGCTGGCGACGATGGGTCAATGCCCATCTTGTCGGCAGAAATTGAGGATCTGGCGCAACAAGTGCCACTTGGCGAACGTCGCCAACTGCGCCTTGGGCAGATTGCAATCCAAACCGGCTTGGGACCGCCGGCCATGTTACTGCGCAGCACAGATGACACCACCTTCTCACGTCCGGGTCAGTCACAGTACACAACCGACTTGGGCCTGATCTTTCCGAGCCTGGGCAGCGAAGATGCCGTCGTGTTTGGGAATAGTGTGGGGCTGCGCATTGTGCGTGTCTCGGCGTTGACCGAAGCCCAAAGCGAAAGTCCGTTAACCCTTGCCTCGGCACCCCAAGAAAGCTTTTTGGTGGAAGTCTATCAAGGCGATGAAGTACAGCCGGTGCAAACCATCCAGGTGAGCGGGCAAACGCGCGCTGTGATCCAGGTGGGCGGCCAGCCGCGCACAATTTTGTTGATTCCGCTGCCGAGTATGGTGGCAGTCGTGCGCTATCAACCGGGCATTTGGCTGCTCTGGCTCGCCCTGGCCTTGATCCTGGTGGGCATCATTGGGTTTGCCTATCGGCCCGCCTTTGTGCTGGTGCAGATCGCGCCTTGGCCGATGGCGCGGGCTGTGGTGGTTGCGCAGAGCGATGTCGCGGCTGAGCTCGATCATCTTCAACCCCTGCTGTCGCCGCATACGCCATGAGCACAAACAGGATGCCGCTGGCCGTCACCTTGGATGCCGGGCCCGCCGTGCATCAGCGCGCCGGCCTGAGCCGCTATACGCAACAGTTGGCGGCGCACTTGTTGACCAACCATGCGGATCAAGTTGCGCTCACCCTCTTTTACAATGCCCATAGTGGTCATGCCTTGCCGCCCACGCTGCAACACGCACCCCACCAAACCCTAGCCCAGGGACAGTACGCCTGGCGCTTGGGCGTGTTAGCCAGTCAGCTTTGCAAACGCCCTCTCTATGAGCAACGCTTGCCCGCTGGCCAGCTCTATCACGCCACCGAGCATTTGCTGCCCTACTTGCGCCGCCCCACCGTGCTCACCGTCCACGATCTGATTTTCGAGCGCTACCCGCACCATCACAAATGGACCAATCGCCTCTTCCTGAGCGTGGGTATGCGCCTATTTGTGCGCGCCGCCGACACGATCATCGCCGTCAGCCAACAGACCAAGCGTGACCTGATCGACCTCTATCACACCCCGGCGGCCAAGATCGCGGTGATCTATCAAGGCATTGATCCGAGCTTTGCCCCCGCCACTGCCGAGGCCGTGCAGCGTGTGCGTGAGACCTACGCGCTGCGCGATGGGGGTGGTGCAGCGCGCCCCTATTTGTTGATGGTGGGTACATTGGAGCCGCGCAAGAATCATCTGACGGCCATGAAGGCGTTGGCGCGGCTCAAGGCGATAGGTCTGCCCCACAGCCTGTTGGTGGTGGGTGGCGAAGGCTGGCTTTTTGCGCCGATCAAAGCGCAGGTGGCGGCGTTGGGATTGGGCGCGGATGTCCTGTTTACCGGCTATGTGCCGGCGGCTGATTTGCCGGCGCTCTACACGGGCGCAACCGCGGTGTTACAACCGACCTTATATGAGGGCTTTGGTTTTCCCGTGCTAGAGGCCATGGCGTGTGGCGCGCCAGTGGTATGCAGCAATGTCAGCAGCCTGCCCGAAGCGGCCGGGGCAGCCGCCCTCTTGGTTGCCCCCACCGATGAGGAAGCGTTGGCCGCGACGCTCCAGCGGCTGATTACCGAGCCCGCGCTGGCCGCGGCCTTGCGCGAGTTGGGCCTCCAGCGGGCTGCGACTTTTCAGTGGGAACGGTGTGCTGCGGCGACGGTAGCCGTCTATCAGCAGGTGCTGGCCCAAGGATAAAGCGATGCTGCTCGCCGTGCTTAGGCTTCGTTATCGCGATCGGGTGCCCGTTGTGCGCGTTCCATCAAGACACTCTTGCAACTGGTTGCCATGACGGCGGCAATGCCACCTTTGCCCACGATCGG